>JBILLI010000119.1:0-14225 GCA_044376155.1 Polyangiales bacterium | reverse complement strand
TTCGAACCGCCGGCTCAGCCCGCACAGGCCCAAAGGGCCGATCGTATGGGCGGAGCCGGCGGCACGAACCGCGTCGTCCACACACCGCTTGCGGCGCATTCCGAAGGTGTAGGTGCAGTTTGGGCAATGGCTAGTTGATGTCGGGGGAGGGGCCGTCCCCGGGGGCGCGCGACCCCGTGTGCTATCGCCCGTCATGCACATCCCGCCGCTGTTGGACGAGCTGGCGATCATCGCCTCCCTGGCCGTGCTGGTCACGGTGATCCTCGCGCGGCTGCGCCTGCCCACGGTGGCCGGGCTGCTCGCCGCGGGCGCGCTGGTCGGCCCCTTCGGCCTCGGGCTGGTGCGCTCGGTGAGCGCCATCGAGGTGCTCGCCGAGGTGGGGGTCGTGCTGCTGCTGTTCTCCATCGGGCTGGAGTTCTCCCTCGCGCGCCTGCGCGACATCCTGCGGCAGGTGGCCCTGGGGGGCGCGCTGCAGGTGGGGCTCACCACCGTCGCCACGTTGCTGGTCGCGCGGGCCCTGGGGCAGCCCTGGGGGCGCGGGATCTTCTACGGCTTCGTGATGGCGCTCTCGAGCACGGCCATCGTGCTCCGCGGCCTCGGTGAGCGCCGCGAGCTCGACGCGCCGCACGGTCGCTTCATCGTCGGCACGCTCCTCTTTCAAGACCTCTGCGTCGTGCCCATGGTCCTCGTGGTGCCGCTGCTCGGCGGCGGGCAGGATCCGCTCGCGGCCACGCTCTCGGTGGCCCTCGCGATGCTCAAGGCCACGGCGGTGGTGGTGGGCACCGTGGTCGTGGCGCGCTACGCCGTGCCGCGGCTGCTCGCGCGGGTCGACGCGAGCCGCAGCCGGGAGGTGTTCCTCCTCGCGATCCTGGCGATGTGCATCGGCACCGCGTGGCTCACCGCGCAGGCCGGGCTCTCCCTCGCGCTCGGGGCCTTTCTCGGCGGGATGGTGGTCGCCGACACGGAGTACGGGCACCGCGCGATGGGCGACATCCTCCCGCTGCGCGACGCCTTCGTGAGCATCTTCTTCGTCTCGCTGGGGATGCTGTTCGACCCGCGGGTGGTCCTCGCGCAGCCGCTGCGGGTGCTCGCCCTGCTGCTGGGCTTCGTCGTCGCGAAGGGGGCCCTGGCCACGCTCGCGGCGCTCACCATGCGCTTCCCCGCGCGGGTCGCGTGGCTCGCCGGGGTGGGCCTCGGGCAGTTCGGCGAGTTCGGCTTCGTGCTGGTGAAGCTCGGGCGCGCGTCGGGGGTGATCACCGAAGACGCCGTGGGGCCGCTGCTCGCGGCGGGGATCCTGAGCATGTTCATCACCCCGCTGCTGGTGCGGGCCGCGCCGCACATGACCGCGGGCGAGCGGCTCCTCGCGCCCCTGCAGCGCCTCCTCCGCGTGCGCAGCATCGACGAGGCCCTCCCCGCGCAGGACCACCTCCGCGACCACGTGGTGATCGTGGGCTACGGCCTCGCCGGGCGCCTCGCGTGTCAGGCCCTGGCGAGCTGCGAGGTGCCCTCCGTCGCGCTGGAGCTCAACGCCGAGAACGTGCGCCGCGGCCGGGCGCTGGGGCACCCGGTGTTCTACGGCGACGCCACGAGCGAAGAGGCCCTGGGGCATGCGCACCTGCGCGACGCGCGGCTGCTGGTGCTGCTGATGAACGATCCCCAGGCGGCGCAGCGCGTGCTCGACACGGCGCGGCGGGTGGCGCCCGAGGTGCCCGTGCTCATGCGCACGCGGTACCTCGCCGAGCGCGAGGCGCTGCTGCAGCTCGGCGCGCGCGACGTGGTGGCCGAGGAGGTCGAGGGCGGGGTGGAGGTCCTCGCGCGCATGCTCCGCGCGACCGAGCAGCCGCGGAACGTCATCGACGCGTGCATCGCCGCGGCCCGCGACGGCGCGCAGTCCTCGAGTCGCACGCCCACGCTGCCCCGCGGGTCCCTCGGGAGCGTGCGCGGCGTGGCGGAGATGAAGGTCGAGGGCGCGCTCGTGCGCGAGGGCTCCCTGGCGCACGGGCGCTCCGCGGTGGACCTGCGGCTGCGCAGCGAGACCGGCGCGCTCATGGTGGGCCTGCGGCGCGGCGAACATCTGCTGGAGTCCCCCGACCCCACCGCGCCCTTCGCGGTCGGCGACGTGGTCTACCTCGCCGGCACGCGCGAGGCCATGGACCGCGCGCTCCCCCGCTTCGACCCCGCCCTCGACGCCGCCGAGGTCCCGGTGCTTCCATGAACCCATGCGCCGCGCCGGCCTCGCCGCCCTGCTCCTCCTCGCCCCGTCGGTGCACGCGCAGCCCGCTGCGCCGGTGGACCTCGTGCACCACCTCGGCCTGATCCTCTCGGTCTCGTCCACCGTGGGCAACGGGCGGGACCTCCCCGCGCACCTCATCGACGGCGACCTCCACACCGCGTGGAGCTCGCGCACCGGGGAGCTCGCGGGCGCGCGGCTGTCGGTCTCACTCCCCGACGACGCCGAGGTCACGGCCATCGCCCTCACCGCGGGGCTCACCCGCACCGTCCCCCAGGACCTCTTTCGCATGAACCCCCGCGTCGCGCGGGTGGAGATCTCCCGCGACGGCGTGGTGCTCCGCGAGGCCGCGCTCGACGTCGAGAACCCAGCGCTCCAGACCCTCCCCGTGTCGGGCCGCGGCGGTCGCTGGACCGTGCGCGTGCGCGAGGTGCGCCCGGGCTCACGTCCCGCGTGGCGCGAGGTGAGCATCTCCGAACTCCGGGTCATGGGCAGGGCTCCCGCGCGCGCGCACACCCCGCCGCAGGTGTGGATCGAGGGCGCGTCGCTGGGACGCGGGCGCGAGGCCGTGGCGGTGCAGGGGCCGTGGAGCGCCCCGGGGGGCTTCTGCGCGTCGCTGCCGACGACCGACCCCGAGCGCTGCTTCAGCCCCTACACCGCAGAGGGCACCGTGAGCGTCTGCGGCTGCGTCGAGGGCGGAGAATCACCCCAGGGTGTGACGCAACTCCCTGCGCCGCAGGGGCCTGTGCGCGCCGCGACGGTGCGCCGGATCATCGAGGACGTGCACGACCTCGACCCCTGCGTGCTGCTGCTGGAGACCGCCCGGGGGACCTTCGCGCTGCCGGACTTCGCGACCTGCGGCGAGCCGCGCATCGCGCACGACTACAGCGTGATCACCCACGTCGACGCGCTGGCCGTGACCCCTCGGCCCGACGGCGGCGCCACGCTCGTCGCGCGCATTCGTGAGGTCGAAGACCGCCCGGAGCAGCCCGAGACGGGGGCCCGAGGCGGCACCTATGTGCGCCGGGCGACCCTCACGGTGCGGGTGAGCGCCGCGGGAGAGGTCGTCAGCGCGGTGCGCGCGGGATCCCCCCGTTGACCCGCCCGTAGCCCCTTCCGTTCGTTCGCGATTCGCGGTTGAAGGGGGGCGATGAGCACGTCGATCTCCCGGTTCGCCGGCCTCGAGCCCGCCCCGGTCTGGAAGCATTTCGCCACCCTCTGCGACACGCCCCGCGCCTCGAAGCACGAGGCTGCGGTGCGCGCGAAGGTCGAGGCCTGGGCCCGCGCGCAGGGCCTTGATGTGACCGTCGACGGCGCGGGGAACCTCATCCTCCGCAAGCCCGCGTCGCCCGGTCGGGAGGGGTCTCCCACGGTGGTGCTCCAGGGGCACCTCGACATGGTGTGTCAGGCGAACACCGGGCACGCGCACGACTTCTCCCGCGACCCGATCCGCCCCGTGGTGCGCGAGGGATGGGTGATCGCGGAGCACACCACCCTCGGGGCTGACAACGGCATGGGCGTGTCGATGATCCTCGCGGCGCTCGAAGACCCGACGCTCGCGCACGGGCCGCTGGAGGCGCTGCTCACCCTCGACGAAGAGACCGGGATGACCGGCGCCCACGGCCTCGCGCCAGGGGCGATCACCGGGCGACTGATGCTCAACCTCGACACCGAGGACTGGGGCGAGTTCTACCTCGGGTGCGCCGGCGGCCTCGACGTGGACGTGCGCGCGACCGCGGGCGTTGAGCCCGTGCCCGCGGGGTGGGAGACCCGGGCGATCACCGTGCGGGGACTGCGCGGCGGGCACTCCGGGGTGGACATTCACGAGGGCCGCGGCAACGCCATCAAGCTCCTCGTGGGGGTGATCCGCGCGCTGCGGGCGAGGGGGGCGCTGCGGGTCGCGTCGATGGCGGGCGGCACCGCGCGCAACGCGATCCCGCGGGAGGCGACGGCGGTGGTGGCGCTGCCGCGGGAGGAGAGCGCCTCGCTCGACGCGCGGCTCGCGGCGGAGACCGCGCGGCTGCGGGCGGAGCTCGGCGCGGTGGACCCGGGGGTCGTGGTGTGCGCCGAACCCGCTGCGGCGCAAGAGGTTCTGCGCGATGTCGAAGCGTCTCGCTGGCTCGACGCGCTGTCGTCCGCGCCGGTGGGGGTGCGGCGCATGAGCGCGTCGGTGACGGGGGTGGTGGAGACCTCGAACAACCTCGGGGTGCTGCGCCTGTCGCCGAAGGAGGCGTGGGCGAACCTGATGGTGCGCTCGCTGGTCGACGCCGAGGCGGTGGCCCTGGGGGCCGAGATCGTCGCGCTCTTCGCGGCGCACGGCCTCGCGGGGGAGACCTCGGGGGCCTACCCCGGGTGGGCGCCGAACCCGGAGTCATCGCTGCTCGCGCGCTGTCAGGCGGTCTACCGCGGGGCCTACGGGCGCGACGCTGCGGTGAAGGTGATCCACGCGGGCCTGGAGTGCGGGATCATCGGCGCGAAGTACCCGGGGATGGACACGGTGTCGTTCGGCCCGACGATCCGCGGGGCGCACGCGCCGGGGGAGCGGGTGGAGGTGTCGACGGTGGCGGGCTGCTACGCGCTGCTGCGGGAGATCCTGGGCAGCCTGACCTGACGGGAGGTCTCAGCCCGCGCGCTCGATGGCGATGCGCGCGGCCGTGGCCATGGCGTCGACGCGCTCGTTCTCGGGGTGTCCGTTGTGGGCCTTCACCCACTGCCAGCGGATCTCGTGGGGCTTCGTCGCGGCTTGCAGGCGCTGCCAGAGGTCCTGGTTCTTCACGGGCTTCTTGTCGGCGGTCTTCCAGCCGTTGCGGATCCATCCCGTCATCCAGGTGGTGATCCCGTTCTTCAGGTACTGGCTGTCGGTGTAGAGGGCGATCACGCACGGGCGCTTCAGGGCTTCCAGCGCACAGATGGCGCCCATGAGCTCCATGCGGTTGTTCGTCGTGCTGGGCTCTCCCCCCGAGAGTTCCTTGCGCTGTGCGCCGTTGATCAGCAGGGCGCCCCAACCGCCAGGGCCATCGGGGTTGGGCTTGGCGCCGCCGTCGGTGTAGATGGTGACCCGCGGACGCTCGTCGGTAGATTCGCTCACCCGCACATTCTGCATCACACCCCCGTCAGGGCGGGAGAACTTCGCAGACGGTGGCGCGTCAGCACGGTGATGAGAACCGCCCTGCTGCTCTCGCTCCTGCTCTTCCCCCTGAGCGCCGCGGCCGACCCGACGACGTGTCCGCCCGGGTTGACCCTGATGTCCGTGGGCAACCCCGACGGCAGCGTGCGCCACGTCTGCGGCATCGTCGTCGCGGGTGAGCTTCAGCGGCCGTATCCCTTCACCGTGACGGCGCGCGGTCCCCTCGGGTGGTCCCCCGCGGAGGCGACGCGCAGCTTCGTGCCCGAGGTGATGTCACCCACGCGCCGCACGCCCTTCTGACCTGGCGCGCGGTGTAGTCTGCGCGTGATGGAACAACACACCCTGGACCTCGACGGCGCGGTGAACGTCGAGCGATACGGCACCGACGGCCCCACCGTGGTGCTGGTGCATGGCCTCGGCGGCGCGCTGCTCAACTGGCGCGCGGTGGCCCCGGGCCTCGCGCAGGGGCGCCGGGTGCTCGCGCTGGACCTCCGCGGCCACGGTCGTTCCGCGATGCCCCGCGACGCGTCGATCCCCGAGAACCTCTCGCTCCTGGCGCGTTTCATCGAGCGCGAGGCGAAGGGCTCGGTGACCCTCGTGGGCAACTCCATGGGGGGCTACCTCTCGATGCAGCTCGCGGCGCAGCGGCCCGAGCTCGTGGAGTCTCTGGTGCTGGTGAACCCCGCGCTCCCGTGGACCTACGCGCGCAAGGTCGACCCCGTGGTGGCCACGGTCTTCGGCATCTACGCCGTGCCCGGGGTGGGGGAGTTCTACCTCCAGCGTGTGCTCTCGCGGGTGGAGCCCGGCCGCGCCGTGGGACAGATGATGAAGCTCTGCGGCGTGCCCCCGGGGGACATGGACCCGGCCGTGCTCGGCGCCCACGTGGACCTCGCGCGCGAGCGGGCCACGTCAGCGCCGCACCGTCACCGGGCGTTTCTCTCCGCGGCGCGCTCGCTCATGCGGGGCCTCGCCGTGCGGGGTCTCTTCGAGAACGCGCTCCACCGGGTGCGCGCCCCCACGCTGCTGCTCCACGGGGACCGCGACCGCCTCGTGCCCGTGGGCTCGGCCCGCGCCGTGGCCGCCCGCCGCAAAGACTGGGTCTACGACGAGTGGCGCGACACCGGGCACACCCCGATGCTGCAGTCCCCCAACGCCTTCGTGCGCCGCGTGGACCGCTGGTGCACCGAGCGCGCGTAGCTTTCTGGCGCGTCTTCGTGGGGTCACCTAGCGTGCGGCAACCCCATGCTGCAGATCCGCTCCCGCAGAGACCTCTCGCTTCTCATGGAGCGGCAGATGGCCGCCGCCTCGGCGCGCTCGGGTGCGCCCAACATCGACGACGACATCGAGTCGCGCGCGGCGCTGAAGGTCTACCTTCTTGAGGCCCACGGCCGCCTGCGGGCCGAACCGCTGCCCGCCTTGCGCGATGTGTGCGCGCCCCTGGGCATCACCGTGGAGCCCACCCACGACCCCGAGCTGCTCGCGCTGCAGATGGGCGACCTGCAGCTCTGGATGGACGTCTCCGGCGGAAGGGTGTGCCGTCTCTACACCGTCGGTGTGGCCAAGGACGCCGACCGCGTGCACGAGCTCCTCGTCGCCGCCACGGGCTCTCTGGAGTGCGTCTGGCTCCCGCCGCGGGTGCTGGAGCAGCTCGCGAAGCGGTCCGACGCGCGCATGGTGCTGTTCTCCTTGCGACACGACCGCCGCGCGCTGCGGCGCACCCCGGATGACCAGGGCATCGACTCGGTGACCCTGCGCTTCTGGGGTCCGCGCGCCAAGGAGACCCTCGACAAGCTCCGCCACAGCGACGTGCTCCCCGACGCGACCTCGGTGTACTCCGTGCGGGTGCGCCTCGGCGACGACGAGCGCTACTGCCTCGCCGAGGTCTTTCACAGCGGCAAGCTCACCACCGTGGGCACCTCCTTCGCGCTGCTCGAGACGGTGCTCTCGCAGCTCACCGAGGCCCACGCCGACCTCGCGCTCTCGCTGGAGCAGGCGCAGCGCACCCCGCGCCGCATCGACGTGAAGGTGCGCTGGACCCTCGATGACCTGGGCTACGGCGTCGCCCGGATGTTCTCGGGCGCCGAGCCCTTTCGCCTCTGGGGCGTGCCCGAGCAGTCGGCCACGGGCTTCGCGGTGCGCGCGGTGGACCTCGACGTCGGCCGCAGCGCGCGCTTCGAGGTCCGCACCAACGGGGTCTCCCTGGAGCTCGGCGCGCGCACGCCCGCGAGCGTGGCCATTCGCTACATCTCCGCGCTGCAGTATCACGTGAACGCCTCCATCGGAGACGACCTCACGAGCCCCGAGCCGCTGCTGCAGTTCGCGCTCCCCCTGGCCGCGCCGCCAGGGCCCATCAGCGAGCGCTCGCAGCTCGGCGACGTCGCCCGGGTCGCGCTCCCCGAGGTCTGCGCGCTCTGGGTGCGGGGCGTTCAATCGATCTCCACCGCCGCGGTGATCGAGGCGATCTTCGGCGCGGAGCACGGCACCGAGGCCCTGCACGACCTCGTGCGCAAGGTGCTCACCGAGGCCGCGGCGCACGAGTGGCGTCAGTGGCTCAAGCTCGTGATCTCCCCCGAGGGGCGCACCTCGTGGCGCTTCGCCGACGGGCTGCCCACCGATCCCAGCGTGCGCCTGCGCGAGCTCGTGCGGCTCAACCGCGCCGCGCAGCAGCTCGTCGCGCGCATGAGCGGCACGGGCCTCGCGCGCTGGCTGCAGCTCTCCCTCTTCGGCCCCGAGTCCATGGTCACCCCCATCGTGGGGGTCGACGAGGGCTGAGCCTCGCGGTCACTGACAGAGCGACGAGCACCCCTCACGGCCGCTGCGCGTGCAGCTCAGCCCCTCGGAGGAACCCCGCAGCGGGCGCCAGCGCAGGGGCGTTCGCTCGAGCGCCCAGACATCCCCCGCGAGGCCGCAGTCGGTCTTGCCGCCATACGCGATGAACCGACCCCGCGCCGCATCTTCGGCGAGGACATACCCCGAGCGCCGCTCGGGGGACTCGTCATCGGTCACCGCGAAGTCGGCAGGGAAGTCGCAGAACCCGCTGCCCGGCGTGCCCAGCGTGTCGCCCGCGCGCAGCACGCTGACCTCGCCGTCGGCCGAGAGCGCGAGCACGTCGTTGCGGTTGCCGAGCGCGCCGTCGTCGTGGCCGCCCACGAGCAGAAGGCCGTCGCCGGTGGGGTCGGGCACCAGCGAGGCCGAGATGCGCCCCAGGAGCTCATCGGTGGCGCCGCGAACGTTGTGTCGGGTCCAGGCGCTGCCCTCGAGGTCGAGGGACCAGAGGTCACGCATGAACGGCCCGGTGAAGGCGTTGGCGCCGCCGCCGCCGAACACGGTGAGGCGACGGTCGCGGATGGTCATGGCGTGAAAGAGCCGCGCGGGTGGCGCGTTGCTCGCGCTCACGCGAGACCAGGCGCCCGCGGCGAGGTCCAGTCGCCAGAGGTCACCCAGCGGGGTGAAGCGTGTGCCGTCGGTGCTCGAATTCCCACCGAGCACGTAGAGCGCGTCGCCCGCGGGGTCGAACGCCGCCGCGGCGTTGGCGCGTGAGGAGGGCCCGCCGGTGATCTCCAGACGCTCCCAGCGGTCGCTCGCGAGGTCCAGGGCCCAGAGGTCTCGGTAGAGGGTGTAGGCCCCGCTGGAGCCCGCGCGCGACCGCCCGCCGAAGACCATCATCCGCCGCCGCCGCGTGTCGAGCGCGTAGGCCACGCGAGAGCGCGCGCTGGGGCCCTCCCCCGCGCTCACCTCACGCCAGCGGTCGCAGCGCGGGTCGTAGCGCCAGACGTCCGCGCGAAACGACGGCCGCGGGATGCACATCACCGTCGGGCCGTCGTCGCCGCCGAAGATCACCAGCTCACCCGTCAGCGGGTCCACCACGCCCGCGCCGTCGCCCCGCGGGGCGGGTTGAAGGGTGTTGGCGGGCTCGCAGGCCGGCGGGGCGTCATTCACGACATCCGCGGCCACGGCGGCCTCCATCGCGTCCACCGCGGCGGCGTCTTGCGGGGAGGTCGCGGCCGCGCGATCGGCACAACCGAAGAACAGCGTGGTGAGCAGCGCGGCGCGGGGAGAAGCGAGCATGGCTCGCGCATTACACGGAAAGGCGGGGAGCGTAAATCCGCGCGGGGCGGATCAGCTCTCGGCGGGGGCGTCGGCGGCGGGGGCTGCGACGACGGCGGCCTCGGCGGCGGGGGCCTTGCGCGTCACCTTGCGGGGGGCCTTGGCCTTGGCGGGCTTCGCCTTGGCCCTGGCGGCCTTGGCGGGCTTGCCCGAGCCGACCTCGTAGCGCGCCATGCGACGCTCGCCGATCTGGTGGATGCGGCCGTCTCGCTTGGCCTTGTTCAGCGCGTACTGGAACTGCCCGGCGCCCACGCCCGAGGCCTTCTGCAGCTCCTTTGAGGTCAGCGAGCCGCCCTTGCGCTTGAGGAGTTCGACGAGCTTGTCACCGAGCTTCGCGACCTCCTCGGGAGAGCTCTTGGGGCCGCCGCGGCCGTGGCGCGCCTTCGCGGCCTTGGTCGCCTTGGGCGCCTTGGTCGTCTTGGCCTCCGCAGAGGGCTTGCTGCGACGAGGAGAGCCCGCGCCGAGGCTCACGGCATTGCGGCCGGTCACGGCCTGCACGACCGCCTTCTGGAAGAGCTTCAGCAGCTCCCCAGAGAACTTCGAGAGCACCCGGTCGATCTCGTCTTGCATCGCTTCATTCGCCATAAAGGTTCACCTCTGACGCGGACGATCAATCCTGCGCTCATTGAAGTCAAGCGCCTCTCTTGAGTTTCAACCGTGTGCGGCCCAAGCGCCCAGCGCCACCGATGGGAGGGACGGCGCGCGTCGGGCGGGCGCCGGCTCCCCCCGGAGGCGCGCGGAACCCCTTGCTGCGCAAGAGATTCTGCGTGCGCTTCAGCGGCGGGTGATTCCCTGCTATGGTCGTCGCCGCCGCGGCGGGGCTGCGGGAGCGCCCCGCGGGGCGAGCGAGGAGAGACGTTCACGCATGAGCGACGAGGCGAAGAAGGGGTCCGCGGACGACGCGGTGGACGCATGGCCCACGGTGCTCGAGGAGAGCTTCACCGAGGGGGCGAAGGGGTGGTCCTTCGCGGCGACGGCGAAGACGCCGCCCTTGCGGCACGACACCCCGGGCGTCGTGCTCACGCTCCCGGGCGGCGAGACCTCGGTGGCGGCGCTCTGGTACGAGAGCACCTTCGCCGACCTCTCCCTGGCGGTGTCGGTGACCGTGCTCGCGGCCCAGGACCCGGCGCAGAGCTACGTGGGCGTGAGCTTTCGCGCGAAGTCTGATCGCGACAACTATCGGGTGTTCCTCGACGCCACGGGCTGCTACCGGCTCACCCGCCGACAAGAGAACCAGAGCACCGCCCTGGTCGATTGGACCGAGCACCCCGCGATCCGCAAGGGCGTCGGTCAGGAGAACCGCCTGCGCATCGTCGCCGAGGGCGATCGCATCAGCGTGCACTGCAACGACGCCGAGCTCGTGAGCCTCACCGACGGCGCGTTCACCGACGGCCACATCGCACTCCAGGCCCAGGGCGGCGCGCCCGATGTCGAGTCGGCGACCGTCTTCTGCTTCAAGAACCTCGAAGTCTCCGCGCCGCAGCGCAACTGAACATCGCTGGAGCTCCAGCGGTGTTCAGCGCCGCTCCCGCGTGAGCAGCGCGGTGACGCCGACGTCCCCCGCGGGCATGAACGACAGCGCCGACACGCGCTCGCAGCGGTGGGCCTCGGCGCCCTCGCGACAGAGCGTCGGGTGCTGGCCCTCGATCCCCACCCGCACCACCCGGGGCGCGCTCGCGGCCGCAGACTCGCCGGTCCACAGCCGGTGCCACCGCGCCGAGCGGGTGACCAGGGTCCAGACCTCGGGGCGGTGCGCGCCGTCGGCGCCGAGGGTGCGCTCCACCGCCACCACCAGGTCGAAGCCCCGGGCGGGGATCTGCCCCAGCAGCCGCACGTGGTCCGCCCCTTCTCCGCGGCACGCCGCGAAGGCCTCGGCGCCCACCCCGGTGACGTTCATGCACATCCCCCGCGCGCCCGGCGTCGGCTCCCACATCATCCGCGTGGCCGCGCCGAAGGACCCCAGCGTGCGCTCGCAGAGCCCTCCCTCGCAGCGCGTGCCGCAGGTCACCATGCCCGGCATCGCGCCGATGCCCGCCGACTCCGACACCCGCCCGCGGTAGCCCCCGGCGCACGCCGCCACGGCCTCCGCCGAGGCCCCTTCGAGCACCGCGAAGGGCGCAGGGAGCGACATCGCCCGGAGCCGCGGCGCGCCGTCGAGGGACCCGCGCGCGTCGCCCCAGCTCACCGTCGCCAGGGCCGACACGGCGTCGACCTCGTCGCGCGACCAGAGCATCGACGCGAGCTCGGTCTCGCCCTCCAGCAGCAGCGCCGAGCCCTGCCGCCCGCAGCGCACCACCGCGTCGCTGGGCGCCGCCCCGTCGCAGCGCAGGGTGAGCGTGCGGCCCGCGTTGCCCGCCGTGCCCCGCAGTCGCGCGGTGCTGATGCCCGGCTCCGCGAGGCGCAGGGTGAGCTCCGGGGCCGCGCCGTCGGCACCCTCGATGCGCGCCGCGAAGCGCAGGGTGGACCCCTGCGCCCCGAGCCACACCTCCGCCCGCTGCGCGCCCGCGCCGCGCACCTCGGCGAAGGGGGCCACGCCCTGCCACTCGTCGGCGCGCCCGTCGGCCGCGCCCGCCACCGCGCGCAACACCCCCGAGGGTGCGCCCGGGGCCGCCGCGAGGGGAGACTCGCCGCGCGGGTTCACGAAGCGGTCGCCCACGCGGCGAAAGCGGGTGATGGGCGCCGAGCTCGCGGGCAGCCGCGGGTCGAGCAGCCGCACGTGCAGCTCCGTCGCGCTCGACGGACCCTCGGACCACTGCACCACCCGCGCGCGCACCACCAGCGCCAGGCCCGGGCGACGGTCCGCCGGGCAGCGATCGAAGACCTCGTTGAGGGCCTCGACCCAGCGCCCGTCCACCTGGGTCCACGCGCTCACCCGCTCCGCCGGCACCCCGCAGCGCGACGCGCCGCCGGCCTCCCGCGTGCGCACGATGGCGTAGCGCGCGCCCGCCACCAGCGCGCGCTCCACCCGCACCACCGTGGTGCCCTCGGGGCCCACCGGGGCCAACGCGCTGCCCAGGTCCACCCGCACCTCCTCCGCCCATCCCGTGGCGGGAAACGAGGCACACATTCCGACGGCGAGGGCGATGACGCGTGACTTCATGTTGGAACCTCCGCGCTCGACCCTACGGAGCCTGCGTGTAGGGCCAACAGGGACACGCACCGGTGACAGGTGCGTTATTTCGTGCGCACCCTCGTCACCGCACGGCGCACCGCGTCACCCACGCGCCTACACGGACCTTGCGCGTGCCCCCTTTCCCCACGCCCGGCCATGGGATATACCGCCGCGCGTGAACCAGAGTGACATCGAACTTCGGGTGCGGGGCCAGATCGCCAAGAACCTCGTGGTGGACGTAGGCGACCTGCGCCCCGAGGCCTCTTTCATCAACGACCTCGGCGCAGACTCTCTCGCCATCGTCGAGCTCGTGCTCGCCCTCGAAGAGGAGTTCGAGCTCGACATCCCCGACGAGGACACCGAGCGAATCCGCACGGTGCAAGACGCCGTCGACTACATCACCTCTCGCCTCGCCAACCGCTGACCATGGCGACCTCGCGAGAGGTCGTGGTCACGGGCATCGGCCTCGTCACCCCCCTCGGCCTCGACCTCGCCACCACCTGGTCCGCCCTCTGCGCCGGTCGTAGCGGGGTCGATCGCATCACCCGCTTCGACGCATCGACCCACCGCACGCGCATCGCCGCCGAGGTGAAGGGCTTCGACCCGCTGCCCTGGGTCGACCCCAAGAAGGTGCGCGAGACCGACCGCTTCACCCAGTTCGCCCTCGCCGCCGCGCAGATGGCCTGGACCGACGCGGGCCTCGACGGGCGCGCCCTGGGCGACCGCGGCGGCGCCATCGTGGGCTCGGGCATGGGCGGGCTCGAGACCATCGAGCATCACCACGAGACCCTGCGCACCCGCGGCGCGGCGAAGCTCTCGCCCTACTTCATCCCCGCGACCATCGCCAACCTCGCCGCGGGGCAGGTGGCCATGCGCCTCGGGCTCCGCGGTCCGAACTACTGCATCACCAGCGCGTGCGCCTCGGGCGCCCACAGCCTCGGCGAGGCCGCCCGCTGGATCGCCCGCGGCGCGGTCGACGTCATGGTCGCCGGCGGCGCCGAGGCCACCATCACCCCGCTGGGCATCGGCGGCTTCGACGCCATGCGCGCGCTCTCCTCCCGCAACGACGAGCCCGCCCGCGCCAGCCGCCCCTTCGACGCCGGCCGCGACGGATTCGTCATGGGCGAGGGCGCGGGGATCATGGTGCTCGAGCGCCGCGACCACGCCGAGGCCCGTGGGGCGACGGTGTACGCCACCCTCGCGGGCTACGGCGCCACCGACGACGCCCACCACATCACCCAGCCCGCGCCGCGCGGAGAGGGCGCGCAGCGGGCCATGCGCGCCGCCCTCGACGACGCCGGCGTCGCCCCCGAGGCCGTGGGGTACATCAACGCCCACGGCACCTCCACGCCCCTCGGCGACGCGCAGGAGAGCGAGGCCATTCGCGCGGTCTTCGGCGCCCACGCCAACGCCCTCGCGGTGAGCTCCACCAAGAGCATGACCGGCCACCTGCTCGGCGCCGCGGGCGGCGTCGAAGCCGCGTTCACCGTGCTCGCCCTCGCCCGAGGGGTGCTCCCGCCCACCATCAACCTCGACGTCGCAGACCCGCGCTGCGACCTTGATTTCGTGCCCCACGTCGCCCGCGAGGTGAGGGTGCAGCACGCCTTGAGCAACGCCTTCGGCTTCGGCGGGACCAACGTCTCGCTGCT
>JBILLI010000717.1:0-3969 GCA_044376155.1 Polyangiales bacterium | reverse complement strand
CCGGGTGTCGTGGCATCGCGCGTGCGCTGGGGCCGCGCATGCCGCCTCGCCCCGCGACCGACGTCGACGATCCGCTGCACCTGCGCACGGCGTGGCACCCGCTGCTGATCCTGCTGCTGGAGCGCCTGTTGCCGCGCGATCTCTGGGATGTGCTGTCGGAGTACACGCTCACCCGCGAGCCGCGCCGCATCGACGCGGTGATCGTGCGCCGCGCGGCCGAGGCGCACTGGCAGCCTTCGCACCTGCGCAGCGTGCTCGACGATCTTCACGACCACAACCTGCTGCACTTCAAGGGCGCGACCGACGACCTCGAACGCGCCGACGCGTTGCAGGTGCTCTCGTACGCCTACCAGTACATGGCGCTCCAGGACCTGCGCAGCCCCGCGGTGATGTCGTTGCGCGTGGTGGCGCCAACGCTCACGCCGCGCTTTCGCACGCAGCTCACGGCGCTCGGCGGCGCGCTCGTCGAGACCGAGGTGCGCGGCGTGCACGTGGGTCACCTGCAGGGCTTCGCGCTGCGCGTGGTGGAGACGAGCGTGGCGTGGTCCACACCCGGCGAGCGACTGCTCTACGCGATCTCCCCCGCGTGCATCACTGCGCCCGAGCGCCCGAGGGGCTTCGATGACACCGAGCGGGACGTGTACTACCGTTTGCTCCAGGGCATCACGCAACTCAGCCAGGACCCTCGCTGGAAGGCCATCATGAAGGACACATCCCTCGTCGGAGAGACCGCCAGTCAAGCCCTCATGGACCTCCTCGCCGTCATTCCGCTCGAGCAACGACTCACAGGGCTCGCACCCGAGCAGCTCCTCGCGGCGGTTCCCCCCGAGCAACGACTCACAGGGCTCGCACCCGAGCAGCTCCTCGCGGCGGTTCCCCCTGAGCAACGACTCGCCGGGCTCGCGCCCGAGCAGCTCGCGCGTGCGATCAGCGAGGCCGATCATGTGCTCGCGCTCCCCGATGCGGCCCTCCGCGCGCTCCCCGCGGAGTACCTTGCGACCCTCCCGACCGACGCGCAGGCGCGCATCCGCGCGCGCCTCGGCCGCTGACCCACGCGCGTTCTTCTCCCACCTCGCGCCCCCGCGTGCCTCGCGGCCGCTGCCCTCACGTCCTTCCACCACCTCGCTCTTCGCGCCCCGTGCGGCCGCAGCTCTCGCGTTCTGCTCCCACCTCGATCCCCCACGCGCCCCTCTCGGCCGCGTTCGCCGCGAGCCTCGACCGCGGTGCTCCTTGAAATTCTCGCGGCCAGGGTCCGTGCGGTCGGCCCTGTCGGTGCGTCGTCGCGCCCCCCTCGGCCGCGTTCCGCGCGTTCTTCCACCCCCTCGCGCCGCCGCTCCGCCGCGCGCCCTCGCGGCCCGTGCTCCGCCGCGGGCGTTGTCGAGCACTTCTCGCGCTCAGGATCAATATGTTCGCCTGGCCGACCCTACGGGTCGATGCGCCGTGGGTGCGTGGCATCACCGCGCGAGGAGCGCGTCTCGCATCGCGCTCACGTCGCCCGGGACCCTCCCAAGCTCGACCATCTTGTGCGCGAGCATCTTCGCGAGGTCGAGGTCGCGCTCGGCGGGCGTGCTCCTTCTGTTGCGTGGTGTCGCGTCAAGCTTCAGCCTGGCGTCGCTGCGGAGACCCCTGAGAATCTCCTTTCCTGAGAAGCTCGCGCGCCAGTCCCCGCTCTCGGCCGCCTTAAGGTAGAGTTTCTCCCACTCGACAAGCTCCTTCTCCAGCCTGCCTGGCTGGGACCACGCGGCCCAGCTCGTGGGGGCGCTCGCCCATGACGGGTCCGAGCGGATGAAGCGCGCCGCAGTGTCGCTGTCGTTGACGGAACCGACGGCGGGGTCCTTCGGGAAGTGCAGCGTCTCCGCGAACACGCGAAGCACCGCCCGACACGCCATCCAGGACACCGACGATCGCGCAAGCGCCAGCATGCGGTCCGCGACGACCGATGGCGTCCCGTCGCCGCGGTTGGCGACGGAGACCGCGGCGATGGCGTCGGGGTCGAGAACGAGGTTCTCGGCTTCGTGCACGGTGAGCCGCAGCGTCGTGGCGGTGTGCCATGCGTCCCTATTCGGCCTCGCGAAGTCGAGGTCTTCAATGCCGAACACGCGCCCGCGGAGAGACATCGGCGCGCCCGCGACGAGGGCCGCAACGCCGTCCTTGCTGCCCCCGATGGCGACGTGAAACCTGCACGGGCCCCAGAGAATCGTGAGCACCTCGCGCGTGAGCTCGTCCTCGACCCAGACGACCTTCCCGCTGCGGTAGAGCTCGTAGACGGTGTCGGCCATCACTCTGCCGCGACGGAGACTTCGGGCACGAGTGCCATGGGGTCGCCGAGGGAGAAGCGCTCGAACGAGCGCACCGACGAGACGATCTCCGGCGCGTGCGTCGCGACGACGATCTGCGTGTCCGGCGCGAGCTCTTGGAGGGCCGGGAGCAGGCGGTGGTGCCAGCGCGGATGGAGGTGCTGCTCGGGCTCGTCGATGAGGAGGAGGTCGAGAGGGCGGTCCTGGAAGAGCAGCGTCGCGGCGAAGCGGAACGCGGCGAGCTGCCCGTCGCTCAGCCGATCGAGCGGCACCAGCCGCGGGATATCCGGGCGGGTCGAAGCAAGCACCCTCGCCTGCGCGTAGGTCGTGACGTCCTCCGGGATCGAGCGGGCCTCACGGAGCACAACCTCGTCGCCATCGGCCGGATTGCTGCTCGCCGGAATCACGTCGAGCACCCGATCGTCCTCCGCGAACCGCTGCCAAAACGATTGGAGCCGCAAGAAGGGGCTCTCAGGACCCATCGCGACCTTCGAGCGAAGGCTGCGATAGTAGAGGCTGACGAGGGCGCGCTTCGCCTCGTGGAGGCGCCGAGCCTCCCGGCGCGAGCGCGCGCCGCGGGGGTCGGGGCGCTCGCCCAGCGCCTCAGGCTCGCGGCGACTCGGGAGGTACGCGACTTGGAGATCGATTCGGCGGAGCGCCTCCCGGTGCGTGGAGTAGGGCAGCCCAGGCATCACGTCGAACTCGCCCGAGCAGGCGAGTTGATCGACGGAGAGAGCCGTGGGGTTGCCTCCGTCGCGATCGGCGAGCGTGAGGCCGATGTTGAAGTCGTCGGCGCCGAAGCGCGCCTGGTCGGTCACGCTCGCGCGGTCGTCCGGGAGAAGATCGTGGCGGTCGAGCGCCATCAATATGGCTTCGAGCGTGGTGGTCTTGCCGCTGCCGTTGGGCCCGATGAGCACCGCGACCGGGAGCGGGCGGTCGAAACCATCGCGCAGGTCCAGCGACAGGCGCTCGACGCCGCGCAGGTCGCGAATCTCGATCTGCGCGACTCGAAACGGTGGGCGTGTCATACGGGCCAAGAGGTTACCACGACAGCACCGTCGTCGCGGACCGCGAGGTCGCGGGGAACGAAAGCGGGGCGCGCGAAGGGGCGGCAGGCATCACCGACGTGTAGCAGCCAGGGCTGACGAAGCGGGCCCCTGCGACGCTGCTGTCGCGCGATCCGTGCGTCCCGCCACCGCGCCCCTCTCCGCGCCCCTCTCGGCCGCGTTCCGCGCGTTCTTCTCCCCCCTCTCCACGCGTCCCGGTCGGCCGCAACACGCGCGTTCCTCCAGGGCGGCCCTCTCCACGCGCTCCGTGCGGCCGCGTTCCGCGCGTTCTTCCACCACCTCCCTCCACGCGCTCCGTGCGGCCGCGTTCCGCGCGTTCTTCTCCTGCATCGCGCCCCGCCTCCCTCCCGGCCGCTGCCCGCGCGTTCTTCCACCACCTCGCGCCGCCGCGCCGCCGAGCGCCCTCGCGGCCCGTGCGCCGCCCCGCCTTGTGCGGATGAGATCCCCGCGTCTCGCCACGACGACGCTCTCCGCAATCCGCGCGGCCGCGTCCATCGCGGTTCTCCACGGCGGCGCTCCCTGAAATTCTCACGGCCACGGTGCGTGCGGTCCGCCCTCTCGGTGCGTCGACGCGCCCCTCCCGGCCGCGTTCCGCGCGTTCTTCC
>JBILLI010000716.1:0-3973 GCA_044376155.1 Polyangiales bacterium | reverse complement strand
GGCGCTCGCCCGCACCTCGGAGAGCGTGAAGCAGAACGCCGGCAGCGCCGAGACCGCGAACCACCTCGTGGCGCAGACCTCCCGCGCCGCGCACACGGGCCAGGGGCGCATGGAAGAGATGGGCGCGGCCATGAGCGCCATCAACGGCTCGGCGCAGCAGATCGCGAAGATCATCAAGGTCATCGACGAGATCGCGTTCCAGACCAACCTCCTCGCGCTCAACGCCGCCGTCGAGGCCGCCCGCGCGGGGCGCCACGGCAAGGGCTTCGCCGTCGTCGCGCAGGAGGTGCGCAGCCTCGCCGAGCGCAGCGCCCGCGCGGCCAAGGAGACCGAGCAGCTCATCGACGACTCCGTGGCCAAGGTCACCGACGGCGTGCGCATCGCCGACGCGACCCGCGGCGCCCTCGGCGAGATCCTCGCCAACGTCTCCCGCGTGGTCGACCTCGTCGGGCAGATCGCGCAGGGGAGCGGGGAGCAGTCCACCACCATCACCGCCCTCTCGGACTCCATGCGGCAGGTCACCGAGAGCGCCCACGCGGGCAGCCAGCAGAGCACCGAGGTGGCCTCCGCCGCCGAGGAGCTCGGGCGACAGATGGACGTGCTCAACGAGCGCATCTCGAGCTTCAAGATCCGCGAGGCCGCGAAGCGCGCGCCGGAGATCCCCGCGGGCGTCACCCCGGCGATGCTCCAGCAGCTCCTCGGGATGCTCCAGTCCCAGGGCGCGGCCAACGTC
Organism: Polyangiales bacterium; assembly: GCA_044376155.1. GTDB lineage: Bacteria > Myxococcota_A > Polyangia > Polyangiales > JAWKRB01. The sequence goes on along the minus strand of JBILLI010000716.1, from coordinate 3,240 downwards.
TCGGGCGCCGCCCTGCGCGCCACCGGCAGCGATGATCCCCGCGCCCTGCTGCCCCTCGACGCCGACGAGCGCGGTTACCGCGGCTTCTGAACCCGAACCACGGTGACCCATGACCGGACCTGACGACGAGACCTGGAACCTCTACGCGAGCGACGCGCAGAGCGCGCTCACGGAGATCGAAGACGCCCTGCTCATCGCCGAGCGGGACCCCGCGGATCGCGCTCAGGTGCACCGGCTGTACCGCGCGCTGCACACCATCAAGGGCAACTCCGCGATGCTCGGGCTGGATCGGGTGCAGCGCCTCGCCCACGCCGCCGAAGACCTCGCCGCGGTGGTGCGCGACGAGGGCGTTCCCTTCGACGACAGCCTCGCCACCGCGATGCTCCTCCTGGTGGATCGACTCCGCGGCGTGGTCGATCTCGTCGGACGCTTCCGGCGGGACGTCCGCGATGCCGACATCGCCGAGGCGCTCACCGCGGTCCTCATCGCGCGGGAGGGCCTCGGGGGGCGACGCAACGCCTACCCCGTGCCGGCCGAGGGCTACGAGATCTGGTCCCAGCGCCCCACGATGAACGCCGCGCCGGCGCCGGTCGAGCCGCCCCACGACGTCCTCCGCCCCGCGGAGCCCATCCCCCCCGCGGAGCCCAACGCCCCCGCGGAACCCAGCGCCGAATACGTGCGCGTCGACGCGCGAAAGATCGCGCTGCTCATGGACCTCGCGGGGGAGGTCGGCCTCGCCTGCGGCGCCGTGGCCCACCACCCCGAGGTCGAAGGGCTCGACCTCGCGGGCTTCTCCAACGCCGCCCACAACCTCGAGGTGCTCATCCGCGAGCTCCAGAACGAGGTCTCGGGCCTGCGCCTCGTGCCCGTGGGCGGCGCCTTCGAGCGCATGCGCCGCGTCGCCCGCGACACCGCCCGGCGCACCGGCAAGCGCGTGGAGCTCTCCTTCGTGGGCGAAGACACCGAGATCGACAAGCTCATGATCGACAGCCTCCACGACCCCCTCGTGCACCTCGTGCGCAACGCCATCGACCACGGGCTCGAAACCCCCGAGGCCCGACTCGCCGCGGGCAAGGGCGCCGTGGGCCGCGTGGTGCTGGAGGCCTCCCACCAGGGCGGCGAGGTCGCCGTGAGCGTGCGAGACGACGGCCACGGCATCGACACCGCGCGCGTGGTGGAGAAGGCCCGCGCCCGGGGGCTCCTCGGGCACGACGCGAACCCCACCGAGCGCGAGGCCCTGGAGCTGGTCTTCGCGCCCGGGTTCTCCACCCGCGACGAGGTCACCGAGGTCTCGGGGCGCGGCGTGGGGATGGACGTGATCCGCACCAACATCGAGTCGCTGCGCGGCCGCGTGCGGCTGGAGAGCATCCTGGGCAAGGGCACCCGGGTGGTGATGAACCTCCCGCTCACCATGGCCTTCGTCGACGCGATGGTGGTGCGCTCCCACGACTACCTCTTCGCGCTGCCCATGGAGAAGGTCTTCGAGGTGTTCCGCGCCGACCCCGGGCGCATGCGCCGCAACGACGCCGACGGCCGGATGATGCTCCGCGTGCGCGACAGCCTCGTGCCGGTGCTCTGGCTCTCGCAGTACTACGGCGACGACGACAGCGAGCGCCTCCATGACCGCGTGGTGGTGGTGGTGCAGACCTCCCGCGGCGAGGTCGCGTTGCCCGTCGACGAGCTGCTGGGCAACCAGCAGGTGATGCTCAAGCCCCTGCGGGGCGTGCTGCGCGACGTGCGCGCCGCCGCGGGCTACGGGATGCTCCGCTCGGGCGACGTCGCGCTCACCCTCGACTGCGAGCGCCTCCATGACTGACCCCTCGGTGGTCTCGCAGCTCCAGCGCTGGGTGCGCGAGCGCTTCGGCATCGTGTACGCCGACGCGCAGCGCGACTCGTTCATGCAGCGCGTCGACGGGCTCTGCCTCGACGCCAACCTCTCCGCCGACGCGCTCCTGGTGCGGGTGGCGAGCGGCGATGAGGCCCTCGCGCGGCGCCTCGGCGACGTGGTGTCGGTGAATCACACCTACTTCTTTCGCGAGCCCGAGGCCTTCGAGCACCTCGCGCGGGTCGCACTCCCCGGGCTGCCCTCGGGGCCCGTGCGCGTCTGGAGCGCGGCGTCGTCGAGCGGCGAGGAGGCCTACTCCATCGCCATCACCGCGCAGGAGGCGCTGGGCTCCGCGGCGACCTCGCGGGTGCGCATCCTGGGCACTGACATCTCCCAGCGCGCCCTCGACCACGCCGAGGCGGGGCTCTTCTCGCCCGCGCAGGTCGAGGGCCTCGACGCCAGCCGGCGGCTCTGCTGGTTCGCGCCGCGCGGCCCCGAGCGCGTCGAGGTGGCCCCGGCCCTGCGCGAGATGTGCACCTTTCGACGGCTGAACCTCACGCGCGCGCCGTGGCCCTTCACGCACCGCTTTCACGTGATCTTCCTGCGCAACGTCCTCTACTACTTCGAGCGCGAGGCGCGGGAGCAGATCATGGCCTCGACCTGGGACCACGCCGAGCCCGGCGCCTGGCTCATCACCTCGCTCACCGAGCCCCTGTTCGACGTGAAGACCCGCTGGCAGGCGGTGCGCCCCGCCATCTACCGAAAGGCTGCGTGATGGCTCCGATCAAGGTGCTCGTCGTCGACGACTCCGCCCTCGCGAGGACCCTCGTCACGCGCGCGCTGCAGAGCGACCCCGGCGTCGAGGTGGTGGGCGCCGCCAGCGACGCCTACGAGGCGCGGGACCTCCTCGTGCGGCTCCGCCCCGACGTGCTCACCCTCGACTTCGCGATGCCGCGCATGGACGGGGTCACCTTCATGAAGAAGTTCATGTCGGTGCTCCCCACGCCCACGGTGGTGCTCACGGGGAACCCCGACGAGGTCCGCGCGGCGGCCCTGCAGGCCGGGGCCTTCGCGGTCATCGGCAAGCCCCGGGCGGCCCTCGACGCGCCCGACACGAAGGCCCTGCTCGACGCCGTCCGCGCGGCGGCGTCGTCGCCCCGTCGCTCGCTGCGGGTCGGGCCCGCGGCGACGCCCGCGGCCGCGGCGGGGCCCTCGCTCATCGCGATCGGCGCGTCGACGGGCGGGGTGCAGGCGCTCACGCAGATCCTCCCGCGCTTCCCGGCCGACACGCCGCCGGTGGTGATCGTGCAGCACATGCCCGAGGGGGTGACCCGCGATTTCGCGCGGCGCCTCGACGAGCTCTGCGAGACCTCGGTGCGCGAGATCGCCGACGGCGACGTGCTGCGCCGCGGCGG
>JBILLI010000715.1:0-3974 GCA_044376155.1 Polyangiales bacterium | reverse complement strand
TGTGCCTCGCGCGGGCGCTGCGCGCGCGGGGGTACGCTGGGTCGGTGCTGCTCATCGCCGGCGCGCGCGACGACGACGACCTGCGCACGCTCTCCTTCTGGCGCGAGGGGCCGAGCGCGCTCGACGACCTCGTGCGGCACCGCTGGCGGCGGCTGGTGGTGGCCGACGACCAGGGGGGCGCCCACGCCGTCTCCCTCGCGTCGCACACCTACGAGACCGTGTTCTTCGCCGACCTGCAGCGCGACGTGAAGGACGCGCTGCGCGAGGACCCTCGCCACCGCGTGCTCGAGGGTCGGCTCACCGCGCTGCGCGAAGACGACGACGGCGCGGCGCTCACGGTGGGCGACCTCACCCTGCGCGCGCGCTGGGTCTTCGACAGCCGCTTTCGTCGCGCCGAGCTCAGCGTCGCGTCGACGCCGCACCACCTCCTGTGGCAGCGGTTCCACGGCCTCGCGGTGCGCGTCGACCGGGATGTGTTCGACCCCTCCGCGGCGGTGTTCCTCGACTTTCGCGGCGGGCTCCCGGCGGGCACGGCGTTCGCGTACCTGCTGCCGTACTCGCCTCGCGAGGCGCTGGTGGAGCTGGTCTCGCTGGCTCCCCTCGACCCCGAGGCGACGCTGCGCGCCTACCTCGCCGCGGTGCACGGGGTCACCGAGTTCGAGGTGCTCGACCGTGAGGGCGGCGCGAGCCCCATGACCGACCTCCCCTTCGAGGCGCTCGCGGGGCCGCGGGTGCGACGCATCGGGATCCCCGCAGGGATGCTCAAGCCGTCCACAGGCTATGCGGTCACGCGGATCCTCGATGATTGCGCAATCCTCGCAGACGCCCTCGCCCGCGGCGACTCGCCGATGCTGCGCCCGCCCGCGCGCGGGCTATACCGCTTCCTCGACGGGATCTTCCTCGCGCTCTGGTCCCGCTGGCCGGCGCGCATGCCGGGGATCTTCGCCGCGCTCTTCACCCGCGTGCCTGCCGACGCGGTGCTGCGCTTTCTCGACGAGCGCGCGTCCTGGCGGGAGCTTCTCATCCTGGTCGCGCGGCTGCCGCTGGGGCCCTTCGTGGGCGCGCTCTTCGCGTGGCTCGGGCGGCGGCTGCGGTTCGGCCCTTCGCGCTGACGCCACGCGCCCTGCGAGGCGAGGGCCTCCTCGACGCGAGGCGCGATCTGGGTTCAACTTTCAGCCGAAGGGGGGAAAGGGCGCGTGCAGAACCTTTCGGATCTCTTGGGCGAACTCACCAGCGGTGATCCGGAGGTGCAGCAACGCGCCGCGTGGCGCTGTGGCCGTCGGTCCGAGCCTGAAGTCCTCGACGCGCTGTTCGCCTGCCTCGACAGCCCGGTCGCGGACCTCCGCGCGGCGGCCCTCTGGGCCCTTGACCAGCGCCGCACGCTGACGGCCGCGCCGAAGTTCCTGCGCGCCCTCGCCGATCCAGCGTTCTCGGTGCGCTCGGCCGCCGGATGGGGACTGGTGAACCTGGGCCGACCGGTGGCCCGCGACGTCGCCGAGATCGCCGCCCAGCACGATCGTGCAGACGCGCGCGAGATGGCGTGGTTGATCCTCGAACGGATCCCCGCCGACACGTACGCGACCGCGGCGACCCCGGAGCTTTCGCGCGTCACGATGCCCGACGGGCCCTCGGCGCGGCTGCGCTACGCCCTGCACGACGTTCGCAACAAGCTTGTGCCGCTGGTGACCTTCTCGGCCGAGGCCGCGACGCGCCTGTCTCCCTCCGTGGGCGCCGCGGCGCGCATCGCCACGCGACGCCTCGCGCTCGCGATCCAGCGACTGCACATGCGCACCGCGATGCCCGCCGGTCACGACCGCACGGGCGACGCCGTCGTCGACGAGCGGACCCTCTATGCGCAGTTCGGCGCGACGCTCGACGAGGTGCGCGACCTCGCGGCCATCGCCCTCGGCGAGGCGGAGTTCCTGTCAGCCGTCGCGCACGACCTCGCCCCCGATGTCCGGGAGGACCTCGCGGAGGCGAACGGGCAGGCGCGCGCGATCCTCGCCACGCTCGCGCAGGCGGAGGCTGGCGCGTCCCACCACGACGATCGCCGCGGGCGTGCGCCGGTCGTGCTCGCCGACCTCGTCGGCACGTACCGCTGGATGCTCCGGATGCTCACCACGAGCCGGGGGCTCAGCACGCGCGTGGTCCTGCAGGGGGGATCGGCGAGTGTGGTCGTGTGCGAGGCGCTGACCCTCGAGCGCGCGATCGACAACCTCGTGACCAACGCGGTGAAATACACGTCGCGGGGAGAGGTCGAGCTCACCCTCGGCTGCGTGCGTGGCGGCGTCTTCGCGCGGGTGCGCGACACCGGTCGCGGCATCCCAGCGGCGTTGCGAGAGCGACTGTTCGAGCCTGAAGCCTCGGATGCAGCGTCGCGCGCGCCGGGCAGCCAGGGCGTCGGGCTGTCGGGGGTCGCGCGCCTGCTGAGGGACGCGGGCGGCGAGATACGCGTGCAGTCCCTTGAAGGCGAGGGCTCGACCTTCGAGGTCTGGCTCCCCACCGAGGACGGCTGAGCCCCACCCCATTCAAGGTGTCGCGAAGGCCCTCACGCTCGCGAGAACATCTGGGCTCGGCGCCATGCATTGTGCGCGGGATCTCCGCACGGTTTGGGTTCCTCGCGAGAACTCCGGGGTTCGCCGTCGCGCGCGGTTCGCGGGATCCGCGGCTCACCCCGAGCGACTGTAGGTGGTCACTCGGCTCCGCCGAGTTGCAGCGCGAGCGTCTCCAAGAACACGGCTCTGTGCGCGAATCTCTCTGCCTACCAATGGTTTCTGAAGGTGTGTGCCTCTCGATGCTCACCCGATTTCCTGCAACTCGGCGGAGCCGAGTGACCACCTACAGTTGCCCGGGGTGAGCCGCGGATCCCGCGAACCGCGCGCGACGGCGAACCCCGGAGTTCTCGCGAGGATCCCTGTGGCACCTTGAAAGGGGTGCGGCCGAGCCCTCGTCGCGCGCGGCGCGGCGGGCCGTCGATCGTCGACGGCGTTGACGGCGGCGCACCCGCGCGACACGAATCTCTGGCAGGCTCACGAACCATGCGCGCACGGCACGGGCTGCTCCTCGCGTTGGCCCTCGGGTGCTCGGCGGACCTCGGCCCGACGGAGCAATCCGTCTCGGAGATGACCATCGCGGGGCCGTGGCGACTCCCCGGGTCCACCGCCGCGGCGGGCGACCGACAGTACGTCCCGTACGTGGGCTCGCCGCGCATCGCCGACGGCGGGCGCTGCACCAGCACCAACGCCTTCGCGTGCTCGTGTGTGCATCCCGCGTGCAGCCGCGGCCTCCCGGGCACGCTGGACTTCGCGGCGTTTCTGCGTCGGCGCTTCCCCCAGATCCGCTCCGCCGGGGGCTCGGGGTGCTGCCGCCAGAACACCGGGAACACCGCGTACCTCAGCGTGCACAGCATCGGCCGCGCGCTCGACCTGATGATCCCGACGATCGGCAACGACGCCAACAACACCGCGGGCGACGCGGTCGCCAACTGGCTCGTCGAGAACGCCCAGCGCATCGGCGTGCAGCTCGTGGTCTGGGACCGCAGCAGCTGGAACGCGAGCCGCGCGCCGGGCACCAAGCTCAACCCCTACACCGGCCCGATCCCCCACGTGGACCACATCCACATGGAGCTCAGCCTCGACGCGGCGAACCGCCGCACGCCCTTCTTCACGAGCGGTGAAATCAATGGCGGCGCGTGCACCGCGCGCTGTGACGGGGCGCGGGTGGTCAGCGCCGACTGCAGCGTGGGCGACTGCGCGGTCTACGGCGCGACCTGCGCGGCCGCCCCCACCCCGCGGTGTGTCTCCCCGGGGTGTCCGCGCACGGGGACGGGCTTCATCTGCCTCGATCGCAACCGCCGCGCGGAGTGCCGCGACGGTCTCATCGTGGGCACCGGCGACTGCGGGATGTTCGGGGCCTTCTGCTCCATCGCGGGCGTCACGCCGACCGCGGCGCGGTGCACCTTCTCGCTCTGCGTG
>JBILLI010000714.1:0-3976 GCA_044376155.1 Polyangiales bacterium | reverse complement strand
GCGGCCACCGCGGCGGGCCTGAGCATTCGCCTCCGCGACGGCGCCATCCCCGGCGCGGCGCCCTCCCTCGATCCCGCGGTGACCAACACCACCCCCGCGCAGGCCGGCAGCGAGGGCGCGTTCTCGGTGCAGGTGAGCTCGTTCCGCAACCTCACGCACGCGCAGAACTTCGCGCAGCAGCTCCGTCAGCGCGGCCACCGCGCCTTCGTCGCCGCCCCGGCCACCGACCGCAACAACAACATCTGGCACCGCGTGCGCATCGGCCCCTTCGCGTCGCAGCGCGAGGCCGGCGCGTTCCGCCTCGCCTTCGAGCAGCGCGAGCACCTGCCCACCATCGTCGTTCGCCGCGAGCCCGCGGCCGCCGCTGCGCAGCGCGACTGAGCGACATTCTCTGTCCCGACAAGCACTTGCACAGACGTTCAGTGCCGGGTAGACGTCGCGGTGAGACGGGTGACCGACCACACGCACACCCCACTCGGAGGACGGGTCATGAGCAGGAACGGTATGTCGGAGTTTGTTCGAGAGGCGATCCGCGAGAAGGCCACGCGGGAGCTCAACGCGCTCAACCAGCGGGCCCACGCCTTCGGCGGCATCGACCGCTCCCGCGACGCGCTCTTCACGGTGGCGGGAGACCTCGCGGCGGCCTCCGCGGCGGTGTCGGCCGTGTCGAGCGACGCGGGGGTGGCGACGAAGTTCAAGAAGCTCCGCAAGCTCATCGACGACGCGCACGTGCTCGCGACCGAGATCGCCGACGCGCTGGGCACCGACGCGCAGCGAGAGGCCCTGGAGGCGCAGCGGGTGGCGGTGACCGAGGCCCTTCGTGCCGCGGGCATCGACCCGCAGAACCTCGCGGAGAACAGCGTCGCGGCGTGATGCGAGAGACACCCCCTGGGCGCGCGCCGAGGGGGTGTCACGCGATCACATGAGCTCCCAGCCGAGCATGATGGAGAGCGACTGAACAACCACGTCGCCCATGAAGGTGGTGTGACCCGCCAGGCCAAGACGGAAGCCCGCGCGGCGGTAGGGGTTCTGGTCAGCGCCCGCCATGAGGTTGAACGAGATCCGGCTCTGGATGCCGAAGAAGGTGCCCGCGGCGCCGATGCACGTCGAGCCGTTGCACACCGCGCCGAGGCCCACGTCCGCAGACGGGCCGAGGCTGAACGACACGAAGTCGTTGAGGGTGTACTCGAACATCACGCCGTTGCCCCAGATCACCGACGCGCCCGTCACGTCGATCGTCCCACCCGTGGGCCGACCTGCCACGAAGCCGATGGGCAGGTCGGTCTGGTAGAACACGGCCATCTGGTCGTTGATCTGCCAGCCGAGGCGCATCGACGCCGTGATGTTGAAGCCCGAGGCGTAGCCCATGAACTGCCAGCCCGCGCCAGCATCGATGCCGTAACGAAAGCGACCCACGTTGCCGCGCCGGGCCATCGGCTGCGCCAGCACCATCGGGCGCTGATAGACCATGCCAGGCTGCTGGTAGACCACCTGGGGCTGCTGGTAGACCACCTGGGGCTGCTGGTAGACCACCGGCGGCGGCGGCGCATAGGCCGTCGCGCCCACCGACACGCCCACGCCCCCCTGAACCTGAACCTGCGCCGAGGCCGTCTCGGGCGTCATCAGCACCGCAGCCATCGCCGCCGTGGCCACGGTCATGCTCACGGCGCGGCGCGCCACACTCTTCGTCATCCCCATGGGAAAACCTCTCCTTGGTGTTCACCTCGTCGAACGAGGCGCCTCGGATCTTATACGCCGCCCCGCGAGCGCTGTACTCGCTGAAATATTCCCGGGGCGGGTGAAGTTTTCGCGGGGAACGGCCAGGCGCTTAGCGCGTGGCGATGGACTCGCTGACCGCATTGAAGAAGCGGCCGCGGGCGGAGGCGTCGAGGGTGCCCGCGTGGCGAAAGAGCACCCGGCCCTCACGGCTGAGCACCATCACGTAGCTCATGGCCGGGCGAAAGCGGTAGGCGCGCGCCATGTCGCCCGACCAGTCGATGAGGATCTCCATCTGCTGCTGCCGCGCGATGTCGAGCACCGCGTCGCGGGCGAAGCCCTGGGCGGGCCAGAACGCGAAGCCCGAGAGGTTCGCCACAGGGACCACCGACACGTCCTGCGAGAGGTCCTGCGCCCGAGCGCGGGCCGCGAGCTCCTGCTTGAGCACGTCGTTCTGCTGGTTCGAGTCGCGGTCCTCGTAGACGATGATCACGGCACGCCCGAGGTAGTGCGAGAGGTGGCGGGTGCGCCCGGACGTGCCCTCGCACGCGAACTCTGGCGCCATCGGACGCTGCCTCACCGGGGGCGCGAGGGCGGGCGCGGGCGCCGCGGTGGGCGCAGGAGGAGCCGTGGGCGCAGCGGGCGCAGCGGGCGCCTGGCCCTCAGGCGGAGGAGAGGGCGCGATCGGCGCGGGGTCCGCCCATGCGGTCATCCCGATCAGTGCCATGACCAGCGCCCCGTGCATCGCCCGTCGAATCCGAATCGCCATGACCATTGGGATGCACCTAGCGCCGTGTTGGCTTCACGGGCGGCGCGTACTCGCCCCGGAGCGAGCGCTCGATCTCGGACTTGGCCGTGTTGAGGTCTCCCTCGACGACGATGCCCCCGCGAAGAAGCACCCGGGGCGCGACCACCGACGCCGCCGCTCCCCCCACGAACCACGGTCGGCCCTCGCAGACGTCGGCGTAGGCGTCGGTCAGCGCGCGGGCGCGGGGGACGTCGGGCGCGAAGGTCAGCGACAGCCCCACGCCGTCGGGCGACAGGCGCTCCACCGCGTCGGCGAGCGCCTTCGGAGGAACCCGGGCCCCGAGGTCCACCGAGCGAATCCCCCACGAGGCGAGCCGGATGGCGACCCCGTGCATCCCAAGCGCATGATCCTCGTCCTCGAAGCATGCGAGCAGCACCATCGGGAGGTCTCCCGCGGGCTGCACCATGCGCGCGATGCCGCGGGTCACCGAGCCCACCGCGGTGGTCGCGAGGTGCTCCTGCGCGATGCTCAGCGCGCCCTCGTGCCAGAGCTCCCCGACGGTGCGCAGCAGCGGCGAGAAGACGCGCTCGTAGACCGTCGCGGCCGGGCCGAGGTACGCCGCGCGGGCGGTCTCCTCGTCGACGCGCTCGACGTTGTATGCCCGCACCGCGTCGAGGATCCGCGCCGCGGCCTCGCCGTACACGTCCGTCGTGCGCGCGCGCTCGCCGTCGCTGCTCACCTCGGCCTCGACCGCCCCCTGCACCATGCGCGCGGCCTGGCTGATCGAGACCCCGTTCGCGCAGAGGTCGCGGAGCTGCCGCACCATCTCCACGTCGCGGGCGCTGTACAGCCGGTAGGCCGCCTCGGTGCGAGAGGGCTGGGGAATGCCGTGGCGGCGCTCCCATGCGCGAAGGGTCGCCGCGGGAACGCCGGTGAGCTCCGCCACGACCTGGATGCGATAGCGTCCGGTGTCGTCCTGCACGAAGAGCGGGTGTATCGCATGCGCCCCCTGACGACCAGAGCAACCCGCGTCCTACCTCGTGCACACTGTGCGGCGACGACGCGACCCCCGATGAGAGAGAGCGGACAGCGATGAGCGAGACGAAGGCGCCCACGGGCGCGAGGGCGGTGGTGATCGGCAGCGGTTTCGGCGGGCTCGCCGCGGCGGTGCGGCTGGGCGCGAAGGGCTACACGGTCACCGTGCTGGAGCGCAACGACCAGGTCGGCGGCCGCGCCCGGGTCCACGACATCGACGGGTACATCTTCGACGCCGGGCCCACCGTGGTCACCGCGCCCTTCCTCTTCGAGGAGCTGTGGACCCTCTGCGGCAAGAAGATGTCCGACGACATCGACATGCGCCCCGTGGACCCGTTCTACCGCATCCGTTTTCACGACGGCTCGGTGTTCAACTACAACGGCGACCCCGAGCACATGCGCCGGGAGGTCGCGCGGTTCAGCCCGGGCGACGTCGAGGGCTACGAGCGCTTCGTGCGCACCTCCGAGGCCATCTTC
>JBILLI010000713.1:0-3984 GCA_044376155.1 Polyangiales bacterium | reverse complement strand
CGCCCCGCCCGGCTCGGGGCACCCGCCGCCGCACCGCCGGAGGTTCGTGATCGTCGCCGACGCGAGGCCGTCGCGCCACTGCCCGTCGGTGATCACGCACTGCGTCGCGCGCTCCCAGCGGTAGGCGTGCACGCCCTGTCGCTGAATGCGCACCCCGCGGGCGCCGACGCCGGTCACCGTGGAGGTCACCCGCAGCAGCGGCATCATGAGCCGCGTGAGGTCGAGCTCCATGACCGAGAGGGTGTCGAGCACCGCGCCGTTGAGCCGCAGCCCCGTCGCGCGCACGGTGACCTCGGGGCGCAGCGCGCCGCGGGTGAAGGTCGCCGTGAGGGTGCCCGAGACCTCGCGCAGCGAGAGCGGCCCCGCGCAGCCCGAGAGCGTGAGGGTCAGGGCGTTGTCTTGCGCCGCGGCGCTGACGCACGTCGCGGGGGTGTAGGCCGTGAGCGCGAGCTCGCGACCGCGGCGCGCGGCTTCGACGACGGCGAGCGGGCCCGAGGCACCCGCGGCGGCTTCCATGATGGGCGCGAGCAGGGCGGCTTCGAGGCTGATCGAGTCGGCCGTGTCGATGGCGAGGTCGACCGACGCGTTGTCCTCCGTCGGCTCGGCCGGACCGCAGCCCGCGCCGAGCACCGCCAGGAGGATCATCGCTCGCCAACGCGTCACGCTCATCGTGCCTTCTGGGATGTACCACGCCCCGTGCCAGCGCTGCCGCGGGCGTGAATCACCACACGCCGCTGTGGCCTCGGCGCGACACTGTCGCCCGCGCGCCGCACGCACACCGTTGGAGCAACGCCCCCTGTGGGATAGTCTCCGCACGCTTGGACCTCCGTCGCGTCGGCGCCTGGATCACGGTGATCGCCTGCACCGGGTGTGGTCCGGGCGCGCCCGAGCCCGTGGCCGTGGTGGTGCGCATTCGCGCGCCCTCGCCCACCGATCGGAGCTGCACCGGGGTCGACACCGGCGCGGGGCTCGACGCGGGCGCCGCATCGAGCGCGTCGGCCATCGAGCGGATCTATCGCCCCGGCGAGCGCTGCGTGGTCTTCGCCGCGGCGGGCTTCGACCCCTACGACACCAGCCTGCGCGCCGTGGCCGTGCGCACCCGCGCGGTGGTCGCGCCCGAGCTCCACGTGCCCCCGTGCCTCGGCGAGACCGGCGCGGTGCTGCTCAGCGGCCTCGACCCGCGCGCGGAGTATCAGCTTGAGCTCGCGCTCTACGACGACCGGGACTTCGCCGCGCCCGAAGGGATCCCGCCCCGCCCGCGGCTGGTGAGCCGACAGAACCTCCGTTTCGGCAGCGCCGACGCGGGGGTGGTGTGCCTGTCGGAGTTTCGCTGCGCGGCCGTGTACGAGCAGGTCACCCTCCGCGCGCGGCAGCTCTGCCCCGCCGCGCCGCTGCTGGAGCGCTGCTCCCTCGACATCCCCTTCGCCGGGCTCTGCTCCCTGCCGCGATGACGCGCCCGTGGCTCACGCTCTCGCTCTGCCTCGTGGGCGCGTCCGTGTCGGCGCAGGACCGCGCGCTCTACCTCCGCGAGCGCGGCGCGGTGGCAGCGCCGCCCGTGGGGGTGTTGATCCCCGAGACCCCGGGGGATGACCTCGCCCGTCAGGCCGCCGACGACGCCCGCCTCGCCCTCGAGCGCGCGCAGGAGCGCTTTCTCCGCTCGGCCTTCGTCGAGGCGGCCGAGGGCCTGCGCGTGGTCACCGCCCGCCTCACCCCGGCGCTGCTCCCCGCGCGACGCGACCTCGCGGTGCAGCTCGCCCTGTGGTGGGGCGCCTGCGCGTGGTTCGCCCGCGAGCCCCTGGAGTCTGCCCGCGCCTTCGAGCGGGCCCTCGCCCTCGACCCTGAGGTCTCCCTCCCGGGCGGGGCGTTTCCGCCCGATGTGCAGTCGGCCTTCGACGAGGTCGCCCGCGCCCACCGCGCGGCGTCACCCGTGCCCCGCACCGTGCGCGCGCTGCCGTCGGGCGCGCGGGTGGAGCTCGACGGGCGCGCGGCGTGTGTCGCCCCGTGTGTGCTCCCGCTCTCGCGCGGCCCCCACCATGTGCGGGTGTCGCGGGTGGGCTACGCCGCGTGGTCGTCGGAGCTGCACGCCGAGGGCGACGACGCCCCGCCGCTGGAGGTCACCCTGCGACGCGCGAACGACAGCGAGCTGCGCGCGCAGGCGGGAGACCCCGAAGGACTCGCCGAGACGCCCGACGTCGAGACCCTCGCGGCGATGGTCCGCGCGTTCGGTGTGTCTCGGGTGGTGCTCGCGCGGCGCGACGGCAGCGCCCACACCTGGCCTCTGCCCGCGCCCACTGCCCGTCCGGAGCCGCGGAGTGCTCTCCCCTGGGTGCTGGGCATCTCGGGCGGCGTGGTGGCCCTCGCGGCGGTGATCACCACGGTGGCCCTGCTCGCGCCGGGCGGTGACGAGCGCGGCCCCAGGCTCAACCTCATCCTGGGATTCTGATGCGTGCAATTCCCCTGCGCGAGAGGGAGATCGCGCGACACCGCCCCGCGCCCGGGTGCCCCGCATGGAGAATTCCGCCGCGGGCGTAGACCCTCTCGGAGCCCCGCGCGTCGATGGCCCCACGTGGCGGCAGCGCGCGGGCGGTGAGGGCCCTCGCAGGACCGCGGAGGTGTGTGATGGGTTCAACGCTCTCGGGGTGGGGCGCGCTGTGCGCGCTCGCGGTGATGTCGTGCAACGGGGCGGGTCGTCCGCGGCTCGTGGCCTCTCGCGGGGGCATCGTCCCTCCCCGCGCGTCCGAGGCCAGGGCCCCGGCGCCGACGCTCACCGCGTGCCCGGTCCCCCAGGGCGGCGCGGGGACGGCCCGTCACGCGGGCAACCCCGAGGCCCGCGCGGCGGCGCAGCGCGGTCTCGCGTTCGTCGGGCGTGAGGCCGCCCAGTGGCAGCGCACGCACAACTGCTACGGCTGCCACGTGCAGGCCGTGACCTTCGAGGCGCTCACCGTGGGCCGCGCGCACCAGTACGACGTCGACGCCGAGACCTTCGCCGAGGTGCGTCGCGGTCTCCTCGACGTGCGCGGCGGCCACCGCCAGCCCGGCGGTCTCAGCGTCGGAGGATCAGGCATGCCCGCGAGCTCCCGGGCCTTCGGCGGCGCGGCCTTCGCGCGCTACGACCAGGTCGGCGGCGACGAGCTCCGCGACGACCTCCTCGCGGTGGCGCAGCAGCTCATCGAGCACCAGGGGCGCGACGGCGCGCAGGCCACCGACGACACGCGCTTCCCCGTGGTCGCCGGCCCGATGCAGGCCACCACGCAGGCGCTGCAGACGTGGCGGCAGGCCTACGCGCGCAGCGCCGACGAGCGCTGGCTGGCCCCGATGCGCCGCGCCGAGGCGTGGCTCCAGCGCGAGGCCCGCGCGCTCCGCGACAGCCCCGTGCCCAACACCGTGCACATGAACTACGCCGTGCTCGGGCTGCTCGCGGCCGGCGCGCAGCCGGGCGAGGCGGTGATGCGCGCCCTCGCGGGGCACCTGCGCGAGCGGCAGCACGCCGACGGGGGCTACGGCTTCAACGCCGAGCCCGAGTCCAACGCCTTCGCCACGGGGCAGACGGTGCACGCGCTGCGAGAGCTGGGGTTCACCGACGACGACCCCACCGTCGCGCGCGGCACGCGCTGGCTGATGGCGCACCAGGGCGAAGACGGGGGGTGGTCCCACGAGGGCAGGGGCAAGGCCGAGGCGATGTGGGCGGTGTTCGGGCTCGTCTCCATCGACCGGCTCTCGCTCTCGCTCCAGGGGCTGCGCGACGGCGAGCACGCCCGCGGCCACGTGTCGCTGCGGGGCGACGCGGCGGACAATCAGGGCGACGCGGTGCAGCAGCTCGACCTGCGGCTCGACGACGTTCCCCTCGCCCGCGGGTGCGGCGCGACGGTGGCCCACGACCTCGACCTCGCGGGCCTCGCGGCGGGGGTGCACACGCTCGACCTCGTGGCGACCAACGCGCGGGGGCAGTCGTCGCGGCGTCGCGTGAGCTTCTACACGGGCGCG
>JBILLI010000712.1:0-3988 GCA_044376155.1 Polyangiales bacterium | reverse complement strand
CGCGCTATCCCACGGCGACGCTGACGTGGAGCGCCTCGGTGGAGCACCTGCGCGCGGCGCCCGAGCAGGTGGAGACCGTGCTGACCAACCTGCTCGACAACGCGGTGCGCTTCTCGCCGCCGGGCGCGACCGTGGAGGTGCGGGTGGAGGGTGATGAGCACGGCTTTCACACCACCGTGCGCGACCGCGGCGCGGGGATCTCCGCGGCGAACCTCCCGCGGGTGTGGGACCGCTTCTTCACCACCGCGCGCGACACCGGGGGCACGGGGCTGGGGCTCTCCATCGTGCGGGCGATCATCGAGGCGCACGGGGGCACCGTGGGCGTGAGCGCGCGCGCGGGCGAGGGGAGCGCGTTCTGGTTCACCCTCCCGCGCAGGCTGTAGCGGGCAACGCGCCGCGGGATTCATGCGAGAGTCCGCCCGCAGGAGGACACCGTGTACGAGCTGTATTACTGGCCGCAGATCCAGGGCCGCGGAGAGTTCATTCGCCTCGCGCTCGAAGACGCAGGCGTGCCCTACGACGACGTCGCCCGAGACCCCGCGCGGGGCGTCGCGGCGATTCGCGCGCTGCTCGACGCTTCACCCGAAGCGCGGGACTTCGACGGCCCCGCGCCCTTCGCGCCGCCCGTGCTCAAAGACGGCCGCGTGGTGCTCGCGCAGGTGGCGAACATCCTCGGGTACCTCGGTCCGCGGATCGGGCTGATGCCCGCCGACGACGCCGGACGTCACCGCGCGATGCAGGTGCAGCTCACCTTCGCGGACCTCGTCTCGGAGGTCCACGACACCCATCACCCCATCAGCACGCAGCTCTACTACGAGGACCAGCTCGACGCCGCCCGCGACCGCGCGCAGGCCTTCGTGCGCTACCGCCTCCCGAAGTTCTTCGGGTGGATCGAGCGCGTGCTGCGGGACTCGGGCGCGCCCGCGCAGCTCCTCGCGACGGGGCACAGCACCTGCGACCTCTCGCTCTTTCAGCTCGTCGAGGGCCTGCGCTACGCCTTCCCCACGGCCATGGCGCACTACGAGCCCACACACCCGCGCCTCGTCGAGGTGCGCGACCGCGTCGCCGCCCGCCCCGGGATCTCCGCCTACCTCATCTCCCCGCGCCGTCTGCCCTTCAACGAGCACGGGATCTTTCGCCGCTACGCCGCCCTCGACCTCGCGCCCTGACGCGTCACCCGTACCACCACGCGCGCAGCACCAGCCCCAGCGTGCTGGTGTATCCCTGCGTCGACGACACCACCCGCCCCTGCGCGTCGAGCACGAACACCGTGGGGAACGCGCGCACCCCCATGCGCCGGGTGAACCCGTCGTCGCCGAGCAGCACGGGCACGTCGATGTGGTGGTCGCGCATCGCGCGGCGCACGTCGGCGACGTCGTCGTAGGCCGCGGCCACGGAGATCACGTTCGCCCGCGCGCCCAGCCACCCCCGCGCCCGCGAGAGGTTGTCTGTCTGGGCCTTGCAGACCGTGCACCACGGGGCCCACACCTCCAGCACGGTGGTGCGCCCGCGCCACGCGGTGAGGGCGGTGGCGCCCCCGTCCAGCGTTCGCAACGGCGCCTCGGGGACGGGCCCGCGGAGGTGGTGGCGCGACTGGTAGCTGGTGATGGCGAAGACCAGCGCGAGGGTGGCCGTGAGCTCCACGGCGACGCGAACGCTGCGGCGGGTGCGGTAGAGGTCGCGGAGGGAGGACAACGTCACGGGGGTTCTTCGAGAGAGCCGCTGAGTCTCCCAGACGGTTCCGCCATCGCGCCAGGATGTTTGCGCGGCCCCTTCCCGCCACGGACAATGCCGCCGTGTCAGACCGCACCTACCGAACGACGGTGAGCACCGATCAGCTCGTCTCCTGGGCCCTGGTGATCGGCCTCGCGGTGAGCGGGGTGGCCACGGTGGTGATGCACTCGCTGACCGCGGGCGTGGCCACCGGCGGGGCGCTGGGGCTCATTGCGTCGGCGCTGCTGGTGAACTGGTTCACGGCCTCCGTGGGGGTCGACGCCGAGGGCGTCACGCTCACCCGTCGCGGCCACACCGAGCGCATCCCGCACGCGGAGATTCAGCAGGTGATCACCGAGCCCACGGACGTCTCGGGCTTTCGTGGTCAGAGCGACGCGGTGAGCGTCACCCTGCTGCGCGAGGGCGGAAAGACGACGCAGCTCAAGATCGCCGCGAGCGACGCCGACGCGCTGCTGGCCGAGATCTCTGCGCCCATGGTGCGACGGTGGCGAAGCGCGCTGGCGCAGGGCGAGCACGTGGAGTTCCGTGACCCGAGGATCTTCCCCACGCGCTCGGTGCTGCGCAGCCTGGGCGTGGCGTTGGGCGCGCTCTTTCTCCTGGTGAGCGCCGTGGTCGCGTTTCGCTTCGACATCGCGCTCACCGTGGCGCTGCTGGGCGTCTTCGTGAGCAGCCTGCGCCTGGCGTGGCGCGCGATGCAGGCGTGGCGCGGGGCCGACCGCGGCGGCGGGCTCGCGGTGTCGTCGCAGGGGGTGCTGCACCTCACCGGGGTCCCCCGCGTGCGCATCGCCGGGCCGGTGTACCGCGCGGCGGAGCTCAGCGGCCCGTGGATCCCCTGGGCCGCGCTGCGGTCGGTGCAGCGCGCGGGCTACGGGCTCGTGCTGGAGACCGACACGATCCCCGCGCACATCCGACTTAGCCCGTCGACCGAGGGCGTCGCGGCGCTGGGGCAGTTACTGCACGAGCAGAAGACGGCGTGGGAGCGCGCGAGCTTCTTTGGCGAGGGCCGCGTGCGGGTGGAGGTCGGCGATCCGCAGGAGGCGGCGCCCGCGATGGGCGAGGAGGGGCGACCAGCGACCCGAGAGACCCAGCGACGGTAAGCGCGCGGGCGATGCTCCGCGTCAGATGCCCTCCCCGTTCGAGACGAGCTCCTCGCGCTCGACGACGCGTCCGCCTTCCACGCTGAGGCGCCATCGAACGCCGCGCGCGAGGAGCTCCCTGGTGTAGAGCGACTCGGGCGAGAGCCGTTGCGCCACCACCACGGCCACGGTCGTCGCGAGCATCAGCGGCAGCACGATGGCGTAGTCGCCGGTCATCTCGAACGCGAGCACGGCGGCCATGATGGGCGCGTGGGTGGTGCCCGCCACCGCCGAGGCCATGCCCACGAGGGCGTATCCGCCCGACGCGCCCGCGGGGATGCCCAGCGCGTGCAGGCCCATCGCCGTGAGCGCGCCCACGCCGCCGCCGAGGAGCATCGTGGGTGTGAACACGCCGCCCGGCGACCCCGACCCCACGCTGCTCGCGGTGGCCAGGACCTTCGCGCCCAACAGCAACGCCAGCGCGCCCGCGCCGAGGCGCGCGTCGAGCACGAGGCGCAGCGGTTCGGCGCCGTTGCCCGCCACGTCGGGGAGCACCACCAGCACGAGCCCAGTGCCCAGCGCGCCCAGCGCCGGGCGCCACGGGAGCGTGGGCACGACGTGGCGGTAGCGTCCCTCGACGGTGGAGAGCAGGTGCAAGAAGCCGTGCCCGGCAACGGCCGCGAGGGCGCCGACGAGCGCGAAGGCCGCGAGCTCCAAGGGGCTCTGCGTCTCGAAGTTGTGGTGACCGAAGAGGGGGCCGCTGTCGCCGAGCGCGCGAGAGACGGTCGACGCGAGCACCACCGCGACGAGCACGGGCGCGAGGGTCTCCAGGGCCACCACGCCGACGACCACCTCGACGACGAAGAGCACCGCCGCGAAGGGGGTGTTGTACGCGGCCGCGAAGCCCGCCGCGGCGCCCGCCGCGACCAGCGCTCGGGCCTCGACGCCCGTGGCCTGCACGCCGCGACCGAGGGTCTGCCCCAGCGCCGCGCCGAACTGAATGAGGGGTCCCTCCCGCCCGAGCGATCCGCCGCTGACGATTGCGCTGAACGAGCCGAGGCACTTCAACAGCGTGACGCGCAGCGAGAGGCGCACGCGCCCGAGCACCGCGGCCTCCATCACATCGCCGACGCCGTGGCTCGACGGGAGGCGCGCCGCCGCGAGCCCCGTGAGGCCCG
>JBILLI010000711.1:0-3991 GCA_044376155.1 Polyangiales bacterium | reverse complement strand
CCACGACGTCGCTCTCCACCACCCGCGCGGCCGCGTTCCTCGCGGCCCTCCACGACGTCGCGCTTGCTGAAATCCTCCCGGCCACGGCCCGTGCGGTCCGCCCTGCCGTCACGCCACGCGTCCCACGCGGTCGCGACCCGCGCGGCCCGTGTGGTCGCCAAAGCCTCTGCGTCCCAGGCGGTTGCGACACACGCGGCCTCCTGCATCGATCGCGCGCAGCCCCGTCGCACGCCGAGATGCAGCGCTGGGGATTCGCGGCGCAGCAGCGGCCGACAGGGGCGCGGCGCGGGGGACGGTGCGCAGCGGCAGCGTGTCAGGCAGCGATGACGGCCTCTTGGATGGCCCGGGCCACCGAGCCCGGTTGCACCCACGCATCGCCGTGTGCGGGCAGGAGGGCGTCGTCGCCGTACGGGGTGAGGTGACGCAGCGCCTCCAGCGAGGACTGGTTCTGGTCGGTGTGCTCCGCGAACACGATCGCGCGGTCGGGACCACCCAGCATCGGATCACGGGTCATCAGCGCGTCGCCGGTGAAGAGCGCGCCGCGGGCCGGGAACCGAAACGCTACGCTTCCCGCCGAGTGTGCGGGCACCGGGACCACCAGGGGCCGCCCCGGAACGTCGAGCGGCGCGCCGCGCGGCAGCGGTCGCGTCTCCTTCAACAGCGGCTGGGTGAAGACGCCGTCCAGGACCGCCTCGCCGAAGAGGCCGAGGACGGACGGCCGCCAGAGCGAGCGGCGCAGTCGCTGCGGAGGCCGTCGCCCCTCCGGCCGCATCGCGAAGGGCGCATCGGCGGCGTCGAGGTACACGGGCACACCCGTGGCTCGCAGCCGCTCGGCGAAGCCCACGTGGTCGGCGTGGCCGTGGGTGAGCAGAATGGCCTCGACGTCCGACATGCGCCTGCCGCGGCGCGCGAGCCAGGACTCAAGGTAACGCAGGTGCCCATCGAACCCGCAGTCGATGAGGGTGAGCGCGCGGCCTTCTTCGATGACGTAGAAGTTCACCCGACGTGAGCCGAGGAGGTGCACCCCGGGGAGCACCTCCTCCCCGATCCGAGGGGTCGCAAACGGATTCTTCTTCATGAGGTCGCCTCTGGCTGGAATATCTGTACCGATTCGCATAGAATATTGGTCCCGCGCCACGGAGGTCAAATTATTTTATGCGAGACGGTACAGAATCGACGTCGAAGCCCCGGGGACGGCCTCGCGCGTTCGAGCCGAGCGACGCGCTCGACGCGTTGACGAAGGTCTTCTGGACGCACGGGTTCGCGGCGGCCTCGCTCGACGCGCTCGCCGCCTCGGCGGGCGTGAATCGCCCCAGCCTCTATGCGGCGTTCGGCGACAAGCGGACGATGTACCTGCGCGCCATCGAGAAGGTCGCCGCGGGGCTCGAGGCGTCCATGACCCGGGTGCTGGCCGGTGATCGCCCCCTGCGCGACGAGCTGACGGCGTTCTACGCGGCGAGCGTCGAGGCCTACCTGGCCGGGGAGCCAGGGCCGCGCGGGTGCCTGGTCCTGTGTACGGCCCCGAGCTCCTCTCTCGATGAGCCCGAGGTCCGAGACGCCCTCCGCGGGGTGCTCGCCATGATCGATGGGGCCTTCGAGAAGCGCTTCGCCCGCGCCATCGAGGCGGGTGAGCTCCCGACCGACACCGACGTGCGGGCGTTGGCGCGCGTCGCGTCCAGCGGTCTCCACAGCCTCTCGATCCGCGCGCGCGCGGGCGAGAGCCGCGCGCAGCTCCTGACGCTCGCGCGGGCCACGGTGACGCTCACGGTGGGCGTCACGCCCACGCCCCGACGGCGACCGCGCCGGTAGTCGGTGACCCTCCCGGGTCCGTGCTGCACCCTCGTCACGACACACGAGCCACGCGATCGAGGACCCGCTCGCTGACGACCCACAGGGCAATGGTCCATCTGGGGAGTTCACTGAAACAGGGCAGTCCAGGGTCGGACTCCTGCACATCGTCCGAACGCGACGCGACCCGTGGTCGCGCGCGCCGGGGCCGCGTCGACGTTGAACACAAAGCCCGCTCCGTACGGTGAACCCGAGCCCCTGCGCAGACCGTCGTCCACGCGGGATTGATGATGGGCTACGCTCACGCGGATGAGTCGCAACGGGCGAACCGAACCCAACAGGGCGGGCCTCCTGATCGGCGGTGCGATCTCCCTCGCCGCCCTCTGCATCCCGATCTGGCTGATCTACGCGAGCGTCATCGCGCCGTGGAGGTTGACGAACCGCTTCTTTGAGCTGGCCGACGGGCCGAACGCGGAGTGGGCGTTCGTCGCGGCGTTCGCGCCGGACCGTCGCGCGCAGTGCTGCGCCGACGCTGCGCGCTGGGCCGAGGGCCTGCGGGGACGGTCAGGGTGGTCCTTCGCGCGCAACGCGACCTCGCTCGGCACGACGCGCGGCGGGCGGTCCCTCGCCTCCGTCCGCGGCTACGTCGCGTACCCGGGCTCGTCCGACGAACGCTCGTTCTCCATCACCTTCATTCAGATCGATGGGACGTGGCACACCGAGGCGTTCTCCCTTGGGGTGCGTCAGACGCCCCGCTGATCGGTTGGGACGCTCGCGCGTCGGCGGCGTGAGACCCGGCGATGTGTCGAGGTCTACGGGCGTCATGGCAGACCATCGGACATGCGCCGATGCTACGGGAGGGTGTCGTTATGGCGCCATAACGATCCCGCGAACTCCGGGAATTCTCGCGGAATCGTCGCCCGCTCTCCCCCGCCCGACTCACCCGCAGAAGAGCTCCCTGCGTCGCGCCACGACGTCGCGGTCCGTCAGTCGCCCACGCGCGTTCGCATCGCCCCAGGGTCACGCCCTGACGCGACCTCCGCCACGCTGGCGTCGAGGGTCGCGCGAAGGGCGCGCGCGAGCATCGCGAGGGTGAAGGGCTTTCCCAGAAAGGCCGCGCCGTCGGCGGTGATCTGCGCCGCGACGCCCTCGGCGGCGTAGCCCGACATGAACAGGCACCGCAGGTCGGGGCGCTGCGCGCGAAGCGCCCGCAGGAGGTCAGGGCCGGTCATCTCGGGCATCACCACGTCGCTCAGGAGGACGTCGACGTCAGCGCATCCGCGCGCGAGGGCCGCCGCGGGCGATCCCGCGGCCGTGACGGTGTACCCGAGGCGCCGCAGCATGGTCTCCGTCGCGCGGAGCACGGCGGGGGAGTCTTCGACGAGGAGCACGCGCTCGCTCCCGCGCGGCGTCTCGGCCTCGGGCGCGCGCGTCTCGGGGGTCGCCTCGGTGCGAGGGAAGTACAGCGCGAAGGTGGTGCCGCGGCCGGGCTCGCTCTCGAGCTCGACGAAGCCGGCGTTCTGCGCGACGACGCCGTACACGATGGAGAGGCCGAGGCCCGTGCCGAGGGCGGTGTCTTTCGTCGAGAAGAAGGGCTCGAAGGCGCGGGCGCGGACGTCCGGGGTCATTCCGCAGCCGGTGTCGGACACGGTGATGCGCACGTAGTCTCCGGCGGGCACGTCGGCGCGGCGGGTCGCGTTGACGTGCACGTTCTCGGTGGAGACCGTGACGCTCCCGGCGCCGGTGATGGCGTCGCGCGCGTTGACCAGCAGGTTCGCGACGACCTGGCTCACCTGCGTGGGGTCGAGGCGCAGGGGCCAGACGGCCGCGCCCGGTCGCCACGTGAGGGCGATGCGCTCCCCGAGCGCCCGGCGGAGCATCGTGACCGCGGCGCCGAGGACCGCGTTGGGGTCGATCACCTGCGGGGACGCGGGCTGTCGCCGCCCGAAGGTGAGGAGCTGCCGCGTGAGGTCCGCCGCGCGCTGACTCGCCGCGAGGGCCTGCTGCACGGAGTCGGCGATGTCATCGGCGGGGGGGCCGAAGTCGCGCTCGGCGAGGTCGGTCGCGGCGAGATCGAGCGCGCTGATGATCACCGTGAGCAGGTTGTTGAAGTCGTGCGCGACGCCCCCCGCGAGGCGCCCGATGGACTCCATCTTTTGCAGGCGCATCACCTGCTCCTCGAGGCGCTTGCGCGCGCTGATGT
>JBILLI010000710.1:0-3993 GCA_044376155.1 Polyangiales bacterium | reverse complement strand
CGCAGCGCACACTCCCCGCACCGCGGGCCGTACGCGCGCTCCTGCTCCGACCACATCGACGACTCCGCGTCGAACCACAGCGATTCCATGTGCTGAAGGTCATCGGGGAGCACGCACGGGGGGATCTGGCAGAGGTGGCAGAAGGCCACCAGCAGGTCGAGCTCGCGGGCCCGCCGGAGCGCGGGGGGCACCGCGACAGCCAGCTCCTCGAGGCGGGGATAGGTCTCGAGAAAATGGCTCTGGCGCCCCTGAAACGAGGGGAACGTGAACTGGATCGGCACCAGCTTGCCCCGCGCCAGCTTCGCGACGAGCTCAACGAAGTCCACCAGCTCCCCAAGGTTCAGTCGGCTGAGGGTGAGCGAGATCTTGATGCGAAAGCCCAGGTCGAGGCATCGCTCCATCGCCTGGAGCTTGTCGGCAAAGAAGCCGCGGGCGACGGTGGTGAGGGCGTCGTTCGTCGCCTCGGACGCGGCGTGTACGGAGAACCCGATCCCGAGGACCTCGCGGTACGGGAGCAGCGCCTCAAGGTAGCCGGGCTCATTCAACCGGATCCCGTTGGTCTGCAGGATGACTTGTGAACAACCCTTTTCAGCGAGCATCGCGACGTACTCGGGCAGACGCGGGTTGAGCGTGGGCTCGCCGCCGGTCAGCACCACCTGCTGGATCCCCGCCAGGTCGATGCCCCCGATCACCTCGCTGAGGTCATGGTGCCGATGCAGGTTGTCAATGTCATGCGTGTCGAAGAAAAAGCAGAAGAGACACCGCTCCTGACACGCGTCGGAGATGCGGAGGTAGATCTTCTTGTCGGCGCGCACCTGGAGGGCGTCGGCGTCGCCCCGGGTGTGCACCGCCGGCGCCTTCAGCGCGCGCGCTGCGTCAGCCGTCGCGAGGGACCGCCACCGCGCTTCATCTCCGCCCGCGAGCGCCGCGAGGAGCCGCCCCTGAAGGTCGCGGCCCGCATCGCAGAACGACGAGAACGCGGAATCGGTGCGCTCATACCACAACCGCAGCGGCGCCGCGTCGAAGGGCCCCGGCGGCCGCGCGTCGCTGGACACCACGGCGGCGAAGATCACCGCCGACGCGCCCCGCGAACACTCGAGCCGAAGGACCACGCCGTCGAGGCGCAATACATCCACGCGCCAGCCCTGCGCGAGCGTGTCGCCCGGGTGTAGGGCGCCGAAGGCCGCGATCGGCGTGCCCTGGGGCCGACGGCCGACCCTGCCGAGCGGCACATCGACCCGCTGCGCGTCCGGCGCGATGGCCTGCACGATCTTGTACTCAGGGAAGCGCCGAGCGTACCGATGGATCTCGTCCCAACGCACGGTCCTCGCATGCGTCGGATGAACTCGCTCTGACATTCGCGTCCCTCGGGCTGATCGCGCCGACGTGATCGGAGGCACGCGCGCCGTGCCCGCGTGCCTCTTCGGTGGGGGAATTGAGGTATAGGACCTCCAACACGTCCGGCGCGTCAAGCCCCCGGTCGAGGCTCTGACGTCCTGACATGCCCAGGGTGGATGCCCGAGAAATGCGGGGGCATCGCCTGCGCCATCCGGTACGACCCCGGGGAATTCTCTCGTCACTTCCTGCGTTGAAGTCACGATGCAAGTTCTGATGCAGCTGCTTGAAGGAGCCGGATTCGATGCACAGGTCACCTCACACCGTGCCGATGGATGGGTGGTGGTCGTCGCGTTCGGCGTCGTGATCGCGCGATGGCCTGAGTCGGATCCGATCGCCGCGGACACCTGCCCAGCGCAGGGCGACCGCCCGCGCTGTTCGCCAGACAGTTCCTGCAGGCGATGGCGCAACGAGCTGAAGGGAAGTCCTTCTCGGAGATCGCGGACGTGTTCGGGGTCACCAGGACCTGCACCCTTCGCGTCTTCGCTCCCGACTTCAACGATCTGCGAACCCTGTTGAGATCCTGACCCGTTTCTGGCGAGCGCGACGGCGCGCGCGGGGCGCCGACGGAGCCGTCGGCCAGGTTGTAGCCCCCGCTGCCGGCTGCCCTCGATGCTCGCGACGATGACCTCCGCCGCGCCGTTGCCTCTCTCCGCGCACCGTCCGCGTCGTCGCGGGGTGTGGGTGGTGCTCGCGCTCGCGGCGCTGCCGGTGCTGGGCTTTCTGGCGCTCTCGACGCGGATGGGGCTTCGAATGCGCGACGCGTCCGCGGCGGCGCAGCGGTTCTGCGCGGCCCATCCGACGGGCACCGCGGTCCGTGCCGACGCGCGGCGACGACGAGGCGAGGCGCAGGGGCTGCAGGTGAGCGTGTCGATGCGCGAGGGGGGGCGCGGGGAGGCCGAGGCCTGCGGCGGCGCGATGACCGCGTCGTACTGCTGCACGCTCACGCTGGAGGCCGGCCGCGTGACGTCGCAGCGCTACGCCCGCATTGACTGAGGGTCACACCCCGCGCAGCGCGCGTCGAGGTGTTGGTGTGCAGCGCCAACGCGCCGGCCAGGAGCCACGCGATCGCCCCGGCCGCCATGTTGGCCCTGCCCACGCGTCCGAGGGGAACGAGGCCTCGAGACCGCTCGAGCATTGCTTTCGCCAGGGAGGCCGCCGCCTCTCATCTGGTCGTAGACCTGCGCGCGCGTCGGCGTGTCGAAGGCGCCGAGTGCGACGGCGTCCACGCGGGCTCCGTCGACGGCGTCGCGCGGATCGTCGAGGCGATCTTGCGTCGCTTCGACTCGCATCGCCTGCCTGGCGGGGACAAGGCCCCGACCCCCGCGCGCCGACCAGGTCGCCTCCCTGTCGCCCGCGTCCCCCGCGCATGAGATCACCGCGTCTCGCCACGACGTCGCTGCTCGCGACACGCTCGGCCGCATTCATCGCGGTCGGGTGGGGCGCGGGGAGGGAGGCGGGAGAAGGACGCGCGGAGGTCAGCGGCCCAGGCGCGCGCGGATGCGTTCCTGCGCGTCGGTCGGGAGGGTCGCGAGGTAGTCCGCGGGGAGCGCGCGGAGGGCCGCGTCGGGGAGGGCGAGCACGTGATCGGCCTCGCTGAGCACGCGCGCGAGCTGCTCGGGTGCGAGCCCGGCGAGCCGTTGCTCGGGTGCGAGCCCGGCGAGCCGTTGCTCGGGTTCGAGCCCGGCGAGCCGTTGCTCGGGTGCGAGCCCGGCGAGCCGTTGCTCGGGTGCGAGCCCGGCGAGCCGTTGCTCGGGTGCGAGCCCGGCGAGCCGTTGCTCGGGTGCGAGCCCGGCGAGCCGTTGCTCCAGCGGAATGACGGCGAGGAGGTCCATGAGGGCTTGACTGGCGGTCTCTCCGACGAGGGTTGCGTCCTTCATGATCGCCTTCCAGTGAGGGTCCTGGCTGAGTTGGGTGATGCCTTGGAGCAAACGGTAGTACACGTCCCGCTCGGTGTCATCGAAGCCTCCTGGTCGCTCGGGTTCGGTGAGACACGCGGGGGAGATCGCGAAGAGAAGTCGCTCGCCGGGCGTTGACCACGCCACGCTCGTCTCCACCACGCGCAGCGCGAAGCCCTGCAGGTGACCGACGTGCACGCCGCGCACCTCCGACTCGATGAGCGCGCCGCCGAGCGCCGTGAGCTGCGCGCGAAACCGCGGCGTGAGGTTTGGTGCCACCACGCGCAACGACATCACCGCGGGGCTGCGCAGATCACGGAGCGCCATGTACTGGTAGGCGTAGGAGAGCACCTGCAGCGCGTCGCTGCGTTCGAGGTCGTCGGTCGCACCCTTGAAGTGCATCAGGTTGTGCTCGAGCAGATCATCGAGCACGCTGTGCAGGTGCGAGGCGCGCCAGGCCTGCGCGGCCACGCGCCGCACGATCACCGCGTCGATGCGGCGCGGCTCCCGCGTGAGAGGATACTCCGCCAGCACGTCCCAGAGATCGCGCGGCAGCAGGTGCTCCAGCAGCAGGATCAACAACGGGTGCCACGCCGTGCGCAGGTGCAGCGGGTCGTCGGCGTCGGTCGCGGCGCGGGGCGGCATGCGGCGGCCCCGTCGCACGCGCGATGCCACGACACCCGGTCTTGAAATCACAGGG
>JBILLI010000709.1:0-3994 GCA_044376155.1 Polyangiales bacterium | reverse complement strand
CGCGGTACGAGGTGTTCGCGAGGTTCTCGATCACCGCGCTGACGGTCACGCGGTTGCGGTAGCGCCACCCCATGCGGAGGTCGGCCACGGCGTACCCCGGCGTGCCGCCGAGGGGGATGCGCGCGTCGCCGAGGTCCGACGGGGCGAGGCGGGTCTGCTCCAGGGCCCAGCGCATCCCCGCGCCGAGGTAGATCCCCGAGCGCGCGTGGCGCCACCGCAGCTCCGCGGTGCCGTTCATCGGCGGGATGCGCGACACGGGCACGCGTTGGCTGTCGCCCGAGGGGTCGGGGCCCTCGCCCCAGGCCCACGCCCACGTGAGCGAGAGCAGCAGCGTCTCGTGCAGCTGCGCGCGCACCACGGCCTCGGCGCCGAAGACCCACGTGGTGCCGGGCGCGTTGACCAGGCGAAAGCGCGAGAAGGCGTTGGCGCACGACGGGGTCATGGGCGGGCACTCGGAGCCCATGCGGATCGCGCGGGTGATGGCGTCGTCGATCTGCGTCGCGTAGGCCCACGCCTCGGCCTCGACGCGCGGGCGGCGCAGGCGCGCGCCGAGCTCCCAGGTGGTCGAGCGCTCGGGGCGGAGGTCGGGGTTCTCGAACTGAAAGCCCGGCCCCGCCTGCTGTCGCGAGGTGAGGTCGTCGAGGTTGGGGGCGCGAAAGCCCTGGTCGATGTTGGCCAGCAGCGAGAACCCCGTTGCGGGGATGAGCTCCAGGCCCACGCGCCCCACCGGCTGCGTGAAACCCCGATCGATGGCCGCGGACCGCGACTCCACATCCGCGGGCACGTCCGCGGCGCTGTGGGCGAGCCGGGCGCCCGCGCGCACGCGCAGCCAGCGCCACGCGGCGAGGTCGGCCTCGGCGAAGCCCCCGAGGAGGAGGTAGCGCGCGCCGTCGACGTACTGTCCGCGCGAGAGGGCGCGGGTGATGCGCACGTCGGTGAAGGTGGTCCACGCCTGGCTGGCGACGCGGTCGTGCCAGGCCTCGACGCCGTAGCGCACGCCGAGGGAGAAGCGCTCGCCGCCGAAGCGCACCCGCGGGGTCTCGGCGGTGAACGACGCGCCGAGGGTGTCGATGCCGTCGACGAAGCCGTTCTCGACGAACGACTGCGGGCGGTCGCGCCGTCGGCGCTCGTGGCCGCGCTGGTACGAGACGTTGAGGTCCATCGCGCGAAAGGGCCCCGCGTCTCCGCGCAGGGCGGCGTAGGCGAGGGTGCGGAACTGCTCCTCGAACCACAGACACTCGCGCTCCGGGGCGAGCGGCGGCGGGCACTGGTCGGTGCGCGGGGCGTCGTACTGCCGATAGCCGTAGAGGGCCGCGACGGCGCGGAGGCGTTCGGTGATCTGCACCACGGCGCGCACGTCGAAGGTCGCCTCGCGAAAGCCCGTGCCGCGCTGGGTGACCCCGTCGGGCTCGTAGAAGGGCACGGCCGGGCGCATCCCGCGCGCGAGGTCGCGAATGGGCCCCGCGGACTCGAGCTGCCCGAGGTCGCGGTACCCGCCGCCCACGACGACGGCGACGCGGGGTCCTGCGCGCAGCTCGGCCTCGCCCCGCGCGCCGAGTCCCTCGTCGGCGCTCGCCGCGCGCAGGGTCACCCGCGGGCGAAAGGACCACCCCCGGGACGCGAGGTCGAGCCGCGGCTCCATCGGGGTCGCGAGGATCGCGCCGCCCAGCGCGTCGGCCCCGTAGCGCACCGAGGCGCTCCCGCGGACCACCTCCAGGCGGTCGAGGGTGTTGGGGTCTACGGTGAAGAGGTACTGGTTCGGCCCCTGTCGAAAGAGCCCGTTGTTCAGACGGATCCCGTCGAACATCAGCAGCACCTGCTGGCCCGTGAGCCCGCGCACGTAGGGCGACGCCTGCCCGTGCCCGGTCTGCTGCACCCACACCCCGGGCACGTACCGCAGCGCGTCGGGGGTCGATCGCCCGAGCTGCTCCTCGCGCTCCTCGCGGGTCACCAGCGCGGCGCTGCGGCCGCGGGACTCCTCGGCCGCGCGGGGCGGGCCGCGCACGACGACCTCGCCGTCGGGGTCCTGCGCGTGCGCGAAGACACCGCGCAGGAGCACCGCCGCGAGGACACACGCGGCCCGAGAGGTGCGAAGGGGCGCAGACGCTCCGCGGGATGAAGACCGCGCGAAAACTCCGGGGGATGCGGGTCGGGTGAGGGGACCCGAGCATTGAGGTCGCGCGAAAATTCCGGGGGATGCGGGTCGGGTGAGGAGACCCGAGCCGAGAGGCCGTGCGAAAACTCCGGGGTTCGCCGTTGCTCTCGATACGCGGGGTCCTCGGCTCACCCCGGGCAACTGTAGGTGGTCACCCGGCGTTCGCCGGGTTGCAAATGCACGCGGGAGGAAACCTCGAAGGCACGAGTTCACGAGGTCGTCGGCATGAGTACCTCGTACACCCGCCTGTTCGTGCATCTCGTGTGGAGCACCTGGCAGCGTCAACCCTGGCTGGACTCGGCCTTGCGGCTGCGAGTGCACGGTCAGATCGCCGCGATCTGCCGCAGCCGTGACAGCCCGGCGTTGGCGGTCGGGGGCGTCTCGGACCACGTGCATGTGCTCGTGTCGCTGCATCCCACAGTCGCCGTGGCAGACATCGTCAAAGCGCTGAAGGTCGGTACAACGCCGTTTGTGAAGACTCGTCTCAAGATCCCTGACTTCGCCTGGCAGGACGGCTATGGCGCCTTCACCCTTCGCGACGTCGAGGTCGACAACGTGCGGCGCTACATCCTCCAGCAGGAGCTGCATCACACGAGCAACAGTGTGGTCGACGAGTGGGAGGCAGGTGTCCGCAACCCGGCGTCCGCCGGGTGACCACCTACAGTTGCCCGGGGTGAGCCGCGGACCCCGCGTGTCGAGAGCGACGGCGAACCCCGGAGTTTTCGCGCGGTCCGCATCCTGTGGAGTTTTCGCGCGGTCCGCATCCTGTGGAGTTTTCGCGCGGCCTGCATCCTGTGGAGTTTTCGCGCGGCCTGCATCCTGTGGATTTTTCGCGCGGCCTGCATCCCCCGGCGTGTTCGCGCGGCCTGCATCCCCCGGAGTCTTCGCCCGCCCTCGATCCCTCGTCGTGATCGTCCGCGCCTGCGCGAGCGCAAAGATCGCTCCTGGCGCAGACGCGACGACGATCCCTCGAGCTGTTGTGCTGGAACCCACGGCGGTGACAACGACCGCGCGGGAGTATCACCTCGCCGCGCGCGCGGTCCACGCGCGATGTGCTTCGCGGGTGACGTCCGTCGGTGCCCGCTCAGCGCGACGCGAGGATCGTGCCCCAGTAGCCCACCACCGTGACGCCGCCGTCGGGCGCGGCCGACACCGCGTTGAAATCATCGTCGGTGCGCACGGGGCTCAACGCCCAATGGGTGCCGCCGGGACGGCTGTGAAAGAGGTGCCCCGAGACCGAGGCGATCCAGACGCCGCGGGCGTTGCCCGAGATCGAGAGCAGCGTGTCGGAGATGCCCGCGTTCACCCGGGTGAATCCCACCCCGTCGGTGGATCGGTACATCGCGCCGCTGCGCCCCACGGTCCAGACGACACGGCCGTCGGACCACACCGAGAACAGGTCGTCGGTGGTGTGCAGGGCGACCGCGGTCCAGCGCGCGCCGCCGTCTTCGCTGCGCAGCAGGGTGCCCGCGCCGCCGCACGCCCACGCGCGCCCGTCTCCCTGGGACCACACCGCCGACAGCCCCTTCGTGGTGCCGCTCTGCACCCGTGACCACCGCGCGCCGCGGTCGGTGCTGCGCAGCACGATGCCGTCGCGGCCGACGATGAGCCCGTCGCCGCGGGGCCCCATCCACACCGACGTGAGCACCTTGTTCTCGCGCGTGGGGAGCTGCGCCCACGTGGGCGACAGGTCGCCGGGCGCCAGCGTGCCGCGCTCGCCCGTGGGGAGCATCACCCAGCTCCGCCCGCGGTCGGCGCTGCGCAGCAGCGTGCCGTAGTCGCCCACGGCGACGAAGACGTCTCCGCCGTCGCTCGCGATGCCCGCGAGGTTCGCCTGCA
>JBILLI010000708.1:0-4001 GCA_044376155.1 Polyangiales bacterium | reverse complement strand
GGCGTTGGCCACGTACTCCCCCGCGAAGCCCGAGACCACCGAGGTCTGGGAGTTCACCCGGATGCGCGTGAGCTGCGCCGTGGCGAAGGCCGTCGACGCGCCGCGCAGGCAGGCCTCGGCGTTGTCCTGGTGGCGCCACCAGCCGGTCCAGGCGTTGGTCGCATGGGCGAGGGCGGGCACCGCGAGCAGGGCCAACGCAAGGGTGAGGTGACGGGTCTTCATGGGCTCTGCGGGTAACATGCGGGTGTGCAGGAGGTCCAGCGGCGCAACGAGATCGATCACCCGGGGTGGAGCACGGCGACGGCGTCGAGGTCGAAGCCCGAGGCCGGGGGCATGGCGCCCATGCTCTGCAGGTCGCGGATGCGCACGAAGCGCGCGCGGCGCAGGCCCACGGTCGCGAGGTCGAAGGACTCTCCGCCCGACACCCGCGGGTCGAGGGCGCAGTAGCCCGTGTGGTCGGCGCTGTACACCGGGGTATAGCCCGCGCAGCCGAGGTGGGGTGCGGGGCCGCGGGGATCACACGGGAAGGTGAACCAGGTCACGCCGTCTTCGCTCACCGAGACCTCGGCGAGCTCGGTCCAGACGTTCTGCTCGCGGCCCGCGATGACGAAGGGGTTCTCGAAGACCGTGAGGTCGGGGCCCGGCCCGTCGGTGATGGCCACGTCGAAGCCCAGGACCATCACCCCACCGAGGCCCAGGGACACCACGTCGGTGCCGCCGCGGAGGTCCCCCGCGCCCTGCGGCGGGCCGAGGACCGCGTCGGGGAGGTTCGCGTGCCCGAAGGTCGCGCCAGGCCCCGGGGTGAATGACACCACCCGGCTCACGAAGGGGCCGCCCACCACGCGGCCGTCTTCGCGGCGGGCCACGTCGGTGAAGTCACAGACCCCCTCGGCGGTGAGGGCCGCGCCGTCACCCGATCGTCCGCCGTCGTCGCTGAGGGG
This sequence comes from Polyangiales bacterium, assembly GCA_044376155.1. Lineage (GTDB taxonomy): Bacteria > Myxococcota_A > Polyangia > Polyangiales > JAWKRB01. Next base: position 3,060 of record JBILLI010000708.1, on the reverse strand, counting down.
GAGGGGTGCGCCGCACCCGAAGAACGCACACGCGAGAAGAGACAGCGCTGCACGCGCCATGGCGAACCTCCTGCCACGCCCCGTGGCATCGCTCGAAGGGATCGCAGCCGGTCTCCTGGCTCCCGGATCGTCCTCCGGCGACGCCTTCCCCGACGGTGGTCAGGTGGCCGATGTCGCCCTTGTCCCCGGTCACAGTGGCGGGGGCCGCGCCGGCGTTCCACCGGACTTCCCGAGCACTGCGATCCACGTTGTGATGTCGCGGGGGTGATACGCGCAGCAGGGCGTCGCGGTCAACGTCCCGGGGGCGGCGGTGCTAGGGTCCTCGCGTGCAGGCGTGGTTGCATACGCGATTCACCCGCGCCCGTCGGGGGCTTCGTCAGCGGCTCGCCCGCGTGGCGCGTCGCACGTACCTCGCGCTCTCGCTCGCCTCCCTGCTGCTCATCGCGGTGCCGGGGGCGCCCGCGGATGCCCCCTTCGCGCTGGGCGCGCTGGCCTTCGTCTCGTTCTTCGCGCTGTGGTTCGTGGGCCTCGTGGCGGGGGCCACCCTCACGCAAGAAGGCGCGGCGCACTTCGACGGCGAGACCCTGCACCTCGCGTCGGGCCGCGTGCGCTACACCCTGCGCGCCGCGGACCTCCGCGAGGGCTCGGTGCGCGTGACCCTGAACGGATGGTCCCTGCGGCTGCGGGACGACCGCGGGGACGAGTACGAGGTCGCGCTCTACGACGAGGCGACGGCGGTGCAGTGGCTCGACGCGCTGGGCCTCGACGCCTCGCGCCGCGCGATGCGCGTGGTCTCCGACCGCACCCTGGCCCAGTGGGCCTTCGCGTATTTCTTCGGCGGCTTCTTCGCCATGCCCTTCCTGTTCGTCGCCCTCGGCCTGCTGATGCTCCTCGGGGTGGACCCTTCGAGCCCGCACTCCCTCGCCATCGCCTACCTCGGGATGGGCCCCGGGTATTGGTTCGCCGCCCGCGCGGTCGGACGGGTCGATGTCTCCGTGGGCGCCGACGGCGTGCGCGCGGGGCGGGGCTTCGGCCGACGCTTCTTCCCCATCGCGTCCATCGCGGGCGCCGAGGTCGCGGCCACGACCCTCTACCTCCGCCTCGCGAACGGCGGCACCGAGCGCTACCGCTTCGACCGCGCCGACGAGGCCTGGGCCGTCTCCCGCCGCGTGCTCGACGCGCTCACCCTCCACCGCAACACCTCCCCCGCGCTGCCGCCCGCGCTCGCCACCGACGAGCCCCTCACCGCCGCGCAGTGGCGCGACCGCTTCGTGCACGCCCTGCGCGACGAGGGCTACCGCGCCGCGGCCTTCACCCGCGACGACCTCGAACGCCTCCTGCGTGCGAAGGACGTCCCTGCGCCGCAACGACTTGGCGCTGCCCTCGCCCTGCGCGAACTCGCCCCCGCCGAGGGCGCCACGGGCGTGCGCATCGCGGTCGAGGCGATGGTCGACCCGGGGCTCCCCCGCGCGCTGGAGGCCGAGGATCCGCGGTCGGCGGCGACCCGGTCCGCCGCGGGTTGATCTCCGTTCACCCTGACGGCGGGACCGTTCGCGGCGCGCTTCGGGGTGTTCTCGCGGCGCTGTGCTAGAAGCGCGGCCAGCACCCTATGACGGCTGTTCTCACATCGACCCTCGCGGGGTGGGGCCGGCTGCCGATGCCCGGCACCGAGCGCCCCTCCGAGGACCTCTCTCGCGTCACCCTGGGCGCCGCGCTCACCCGCGGCCTCGGTCGGTCCTACGGCGACTCGTCGCTGCCTGCGCGGGCCGACGACCGCGTGGCGTCGTCTCGCTTCGCCGACCGCATCCTCGCGTTCGACCCGGCCACCGGGGTGATCCGCGCCGAGGCGGGCTTCTCGCTGGTGGAGCTCAACCGTCTCTTCATGCCCCGCGGGTGGTTCTCGCCCGTCACCCCGGGCACGAAGTTCGTGACCCTCGGGGGCATGGTCGCCTCGGACGTGCACGGCAAGAACCACCACGTCGAGGGGTGCTTCGGCGCCCACGTGCGCGCGCTGCGCATGCGCCTCGCGGATGACTCCGTGGTGGAGTGCGGCCCGGATCGTGAGCCCGAGCTCTTCGACGCCACCGTCGGGGGCATGGGGCTCACCGGGCACATCCTCGAGGTGGAGTTCACCCTGCAGCGCATCCCGACCTCGTTCATTCACATGGAGAGCGAGCGGGTGCCCACCATCGACGAGTTCCTCGCGGCGCTCGGGCGCGCGGCGCCGGCCTTCCCGATGACCATGGGCTGGATCGACTGCCTCAACCGCGGGCGCTCCATGGGCCGCGGGATCCTCATGGCAGGGCGGTGGGCCACGCCCGACGAGGTCGGTGCGCGGGCGCTGCGCGCGGCGAGGCCCATCACCTTCCCGGTGGACCTCCCGAACTTCGCCATCAACGACCTCACGGTGAAGGCCTTCAACACCCTGTACTACTGGAAGCACCTCGCGCGGCGCGCGACGAAGGTGGTCGCGCCGGAGCCGTTCTTCTATCCCCTCGACGCGATCCTGCAGTGGAACCGGGTCTACGGCCCGCGGGGCTTCACGCAGTACCAGTGTGTGCTCCCGCGCAAGGCCGGCCCCGAGGCCGTGCGCGCGTTCATGGACATGCTCACGAAGCTCGGCGGCGCCTCGCCGCTGTGTGTGATCAAAGACTGCGGCCCCGAGGGTCGCGGGATGCTCTCGTTCCCGCTGGAGGGCACCAGCGTCGCGGTGGACATGGCGGTCTCACCCGACATCCAACGCATCGTGGATGCCCTCAACGCCTTCGTCATCGAGGCGGGCGGGCGCATCTACCTCACCAAGGACCGCTTCACCCGCCCCGAGGATTTCCGCCGCATGGAGCCCCGCCTCGACCGCTTCCTCGCCGCGCGCGCGAAGTACGATCCCGCGCGACGTCTCCGCAGCGCGCAGTCCGTGCGCATTCTGGGAGACGCGCCGTGAAGGCCGTGATCCTCGGGGCGACGTCGGGGATGGGCCGGGCCATCGCGCGGCTCCTGGCCGAGCGCGGCGACGCGGTCTTCGTGCTCGGCATCGGCGACGACGAGCTCACCCGCAGCGCC
>JBILLI010000707.1:0-4002 GCA_044376155.1 Polyangiales bacterium | reverse complement strand
GATCGGCGCCGAGGCTGCCCGGGATCCACCCTTCGCGCAGGGCGAAGACCGCGAAGGCGGCCTCCACCGCGCCCGCCGCGCCGAGGGTGTGCCCGGTGGCGCCCTTCGTCGACGAGACGGGGACGCGCTGCGGAAAGAGCGCCGCGATGGCCGCGGCCTCGATGCCGTCGTTCTTCAGGGTGCCGGTGCCGTGGGCGTTGATGTGGTCCACCTGCGAGGGCGCGAGGCCGCCCTGGACGAGGGCGTCGCGCATCGCGGCGAGCGCGCCGAGGCCCTCGGGGTGGGGCGACGACATGTGGTGCGCGTCGCCGCTCTCGCCCACGCCGAGCAGCCGCGCGGGGCCGTCGCCCTCCCGGGCGAGCACGAAGAGCGCGCCGCCCTCGCCGAGGTTCATCCCGTCGCGCAGCGCGCTGAACGGGCGGCAGGGCTGCGATGACAGCACGCTGAGCGCGCGAAAGCCCCGCAGCGTGGTCTGGCACAGACTGTCGACGCCCCCCAGCACCACCGCGTCCGCGAGGCCCGCGCGAATCAATCGCCGCGCCGACGCGAAGACCTTCGCGCCCGACGAGCACGCGGTCGACACCGCGAATCGCGGGCCCCGCGCGCCCGCGAGGAGCCCGAGCAGCTCCGCGGCGGCGTAGAGCCCGTGCTGCTGGTAGATCCCGTAGTCGGGCGGCAGCGCGCCATGCGCGGCCTCGTGGTCGAGCGCGCGCTCGGTCACGGCGAGGCCGCCGACGCTCGTGCCCAGCACCACGGCCACGCGGTCGCCGCCCCACCGCGCCGTCTCGCGCCGCACGGCGGTGGCGATTTCTTCGAAGAGGCGCGCCACGATGCGCGCCACGGGGCTGTCGAAGCGCGCGAGGGAGGGCGGCAGCGCGTCGAGCGTGGGGAGGGCGCCGCACACCGTCTCGAAGGGCAGGGAAATCGTGCAGGCGCGGAGCCCTGAGCCGTCGCGCGCGAGGCCCGCGAGCGTCTCGGCGGTGCTCGCGCCGAGGGCGGTGCAGACAGAGAAATCGAGGATCGGCAGCGCTGGGGCGTGGTGCGACGCGCGCATCGCCGATGCTCTACCTCACCGCCCGCGGGCGCTTCAACCGCCGCGCACGGAGTGACGGTTTATGTCACGCTGTCATCGCGGCAGGTTGGCGCGAGGCGCACCTGGGGTAGAGTGCGTCGAGGCACGCATGGCGAAGAAGAAGGGCGACGTAGAGCCGGGGCGAGACGTCGCGACGAACGCAGCGGCGGTGGAGGGCGACGACACGCGGCTCGACCTCACGCTGCGGCCGAAGACCCTCGATGAGTACATCGGGCAGGACGAGCACCGGGAGAACCTCAAGGTCTTCGTGACCGCGGCGCGCAAGCGCAACAATCCCCTCGATCACGTGTTGATCTCGGGGCCGCCGGGGCTGGGCAAGACCACGCTGGCGCTGATCCTGGCGAACGAGCTCGGGGTGAGCGCGCACACCACGAGCGGCCCGGCCATCGAGCACAAGGGCGCCCTCGCGGGGATGCTCACCAAGCTCGAGTCTCGCGACCTGCTGTTCATCGACGAGATCCACCGCCTCACGCCCATCGTCGAGGAGAACCTCTACCCCGCGATGGAGGACTTCAAGATCGACCTCGTCACGGGCGACGGCCCGCACGCGACGACGATCCCGCTGAACATCCACCCCTTCACCCTGGTCGGCGCCACCACGCGCACGGGGCTCATCACGGGCCCGCTGCAGTCGCGCTTCGGCATCGTGATGCGCTTGGATTTCTACACCCCCGACCAGCTCGCCACCATCGTGCGCCGCTCCGCGCGTCTGCTCGGCACGCCCATCGCCGCCGACGCCGCGCTGGAGATCGCGCGACGCGCCCGGGGCACGCCCCGCATCGCCAACCGCCTGCTGCGCCGCGCCCGCGACTTCGCCGACGTCGCCGGCCTCGACGAGATCGACCAGCGCACCGCGTCCCTCGCGCTCGACCGCATGGGCGTCGACAAGGCCGGCCTCGACGAGATGGACCGCCGCCTGCTGCGGATCCTCATCGAGTACTACGACGGCGGTCCCACCGGCATCGAGACCCTCGCGGCCGCGGTCGCCGAGCCCCGCGACACCCTCGAGGACGTCTACGAGCCCTATCTCCTCCGCGAGGGCCTGCTCGCGCGCACGCCCCGCGGTCGGGTCGCCACACGCCGGGCCTACGAACACCTGAATGCGCCCCTCCCGCGGGGCGCCGTGGCGGGGCAGGGAGCGCTCTTCGAATGAACAACTCCTCCAAGCCCCCGAGCAGCGCGCAGGCGCGCCTTGAGGCGATCACCGCGCGGCGCGTGCGCGACCCCTACGCCGACCTGCTCCGCGACTCCCGTGGGATGCGCCGCGAGGTCGCCGCGGCCCGCGAGGCCTGGCTCGCCTCCCTCGCGCTCGACCGCAAAGAAGACGTGCTCTTCGAGCTTGAGACCCTGCTCAAGTCGGTCGTCGCCTGGTCCAACCCCCGCAACCAGCCGCGGCGTGCGGGCACACCCCGGGCCGCGGACCGTGACTTTCACCCCCACCTCCTCATCACCCGCGCGGTCGTCGCTCGGGCCCTCGCGCTCTGCAACCAGCTCGTGGGCGCACACAAGACCGGCCCCCTCCACGGCCGCACGCTCGCTCGGGGCTTTCGCGAAGACCCGACGCTCCCGGCCGACGCGCCCAGCGAGGGGCCCATGGACGCGCTGCTCTCGCTGCGCAGCTGCCTGGGCATTCACCTCGAGGTGCTCGACGGCATCGCGCGCGGCACCACGGTGCCGTTCCGTCTGTTCTTCGCCACGGCCGACGCGCTGCGCCGGGAGATCTCGCGCAACCCCTGCTTCAACCCGATGCAGGTGCTGGAGTTTCGGCCGGAGTTCGACCGCATCCGCTCGCCCGAGGTGCTCGACGCGCTGCAATCGGTCGACGGCGAGGCGCCCCACCGGGTCGTCGCGCTGGCGTTCCTCGCGCACTTCCGGCTGCTGCGCCTCGCGCAGCTCCTGCTCCAGACCGCCCTCGACCCCACGGCCTCGCGGCGCGCCTACGCGGTGCTGGCGGTGATCCGCGCCGAGCAGCGGGCCCTCTGCGGCGTGCTCGGCGAGCGCGTGGGCGAGATGCTCGCCGACGCCGTCGAGCGCGAGATGCTGAAGGTCTCCTCGACCGACCTCAAGGTGCGCTTCGACACCTTCAGCCGCGAGGTGGAGCGACAGCGTCAGCTCCGGGTGACCCTCACCACCGCCGCCGCCGCCCTCGACGCCGAGTGCCGCCGCGCGCTGCTCCTGCGCGTGTCGCCCTGCGACGACCCCGCGGCCTCGGCCGAGCTCGGCGCGCAGTGCGCGATCGTCGCCCAACGGCTCCGCGAGGCGCTGCAAGACAACCTCCTGCAGCTCGCCGTGACCCTCCGCGGCGCGGCCGACGCCGAGCGCGTGGTCGGCGACCGCACCGCCCGCCGCGCGGTGTCTGAGCGGCTGCGGCAACAGGCGTGGCTCTTCCTCGTCGTTCTGCGCGCATTCACCGAGAAGGCCCGCGTGGCCCCGGTCGACGAGGGCGACCGCTGGGAGCGCACCGCGTCGTCGACCTTCACCGCGGATTTCGTCGGACACTTCGAGCGCATCGGGCGGGTCCTCGCGGCGCGCAGCGAGTATCCCGAGGCGGCGCGGCTCACCCACGCCGTGCTGGCGCTGCGCGAGACCGACGTAGTCTCCCGCCGCGAGCTCGACCTCGCCGTGAAGGAGTGCATGGCCTTCGCCGAGTGGCTCCGGCCCTTCGTCGAGCAGGTCGGTCGTCGCGAGGAGCTCCGCGCGATCCCGCTCGACCGCGGCGCCGCGGCGGAGACGCTCCGCGCCTACGTCACGTCCTCGCCATGAGCCCTCGCTCCGCGGTGCGTCGGTGGTGACCAACCTCGACGTGGTGCTGGCCTGGGGCCCGGCCGCGCTCGCGCTCGCCGGCGTCGCCCTCGGCATGCTCGTCATCGCCGCGCACACCGCCCTCGCGCGCATCGCCGTCTCGCTGC
>JBILLI010000117.1:0-14398 GCA_044376155.1 Polyangiales bacterium | reverse complement strand
ACGGGTGTCAAAGACCGCGCCCCACGAGTCTCTCGGCGGATCCGACAGCGAGGGCCTCGTGACCTCCGCGAAGATGTCCCCCTTGGCCTCCGGCGGCGGGTCGATGCGTACCGGCTTCGTCACCTCTTGGGGATCCGGCGGCGCAATGCTGCTGCGGGGCGGGGTGACCGGCCGCGGCGGAGGCGACGCGATCGCGTCGCCCGCGGGCGCGACGGGGAGCACGGGCTGCGTACCGGGAGGATGGATCCGCGGGACCTGCACCTTCTGCGTCGGCGGCAGCGCGCGAGGGGTCGCTCGACCGGCCTCCAGTTCGGCTTCGGTCACCGAGGGCGGTGCCGGCGCGGCGCGGGGTACGCCGGGGCGGGGCGCAACCGGCCCGGCCTTCGCCGACGGAGCGCCGATGCCGATCATGGTGCGCGACGAGAGCGGCACGGTGGTCGAGCCGCCAACCTCGGTCGCCCGCTCGAGCGCGGAAATGAGCTCCGACGCCCGCGCGAATCCAGTCTGCGCGTCGCTGGACCACGCCCGACTCAGCACCTCGTCGACACGCTCTGCATGCGGCGCCAGCGCCTCGCCCACCCCGGGACGCGCGCCGCGCAGCAGCGCGCTCTCGGTCGTCGCCGCGGACCCGCCCTGAAACGGCGCACGGCCGGTGAGCACCTCGAAGCAGAGCGTGGCGAGCGAGAAGATGTCCCCACGGGTCGTCGCGCGGTTCAGCAGGTCGTCGGGGCTGCTGTACGCCGTCTCGACCACCGCGCTCCGGGGAGAGACCGCCCCCGCGGCGAAGAGCGCGTGCGCGAGGCCACACTCGGTGACCCACACCTTGCGGCGACGGTCCATGAGCAGGATGTTCTCGGGGCACAGCGCGCGGTGCACCACCTGCGGCACGAGGCCGTGAATCGCGTCGAGGGCCCGGGCGACCTCGCGAAGAATGCGCAGGGCCTCCGCCGCCGGGAGCTTCTGATCCCGCGTGAGCACGTCGCGCAGGGTGTCTCGCGGCGCGAGGGCCTCGGGCGCCTCGGTGATCACCAGCAGCCCCGCGGGGTCAATCTCGACGCCAACGAGGGCGGGGATCGCGCGACACCCCGCCGCCGCCACGCGCTCGAGCTCACGGCGCACAGAGAGCTCCGCGCCCGGCGGCGCCGCCCCGGCGATGCGCCGCACCTCGAAGCGCGCCGTGCCGCCGCCTTCGCTGCGTGCGAGGTAGACCTCACACAGCACGCTGCCGCGCAGCAGCCGCTCCAGCACGAACCGGCCGCCCACCCTCGTCCCCGGCGCCAACGTCGAAGCTGCCGCGTCGCTCATCTTCGCAGGCAGACTACGGCAGTCCGCGCAGAGACCGCCAGTGTTGCGCGCGGCGAGCGGCCGTCAGCGTCACGGTCGGCGCGTGAGGTATGACCGCAGGGAGGGGGCCATGGCGCGCACCGCCCGGCCACGGTGGGAGCGCAACGACTTCTCCTCGCCGGACATCTCCGCCATCGTTCGAGACAAACCCAGCGGGACGAACAGCGGATCGTACCCGAAGCCCCCGCTCCCCCGCGGCGCGTCGGTGATGTACCCCTCGACGAGCCCCTGCGCCACGAGCACCTCATCCCCCAGCGGACCGTGCGGGTCTGCCAGCACCAACACGCAGCGAAAGCGCGCGCCGCGGCGCGAGGCCGGAACGTCCCGCAGCGCGTCGAGGAGGCGTCGACGGTTCCCGGCGTCATCGCCATGCGCACCACCGAAGCGCGCGGAGAAGACCCCGGGAGCTCCGAGAAGGGCGTCCACGGCCAGGCCCGAGTCGTCGGCGAGCGCGGGCAACCCGCTGCGCGCGGCGCAGGCCCGGGCCTTCACCGCCGCGTTGCGCACGAAGTCCGCGTGGGGTTCGGGGATGTCCTCGACGCCGATGTCCCGCAGCGTGAGCAGGCTGAGGTCGGGCAACATCTCCGCGAACTCCGCGCGCTTGCCCGCGTTGCCCGTCGCCAGGACGACCCTCGATGCGCTCACGGCCCCTCCTCCCCGGTGCGCTCGGCGATGCCGCGGAGGAGCACGGTCTCGACCATCCGCGGGAGGCGCATCGCTCGGACGGCGGTCATCGCCACCGGCTGCGGCCCGCTCATGCACCGGCAGGTGCGCATGAAGTGACGCCCGAGCAGCCGCGCCAGCGCCCCCTGCTCCTGCTCCACCGCGCTGCCCTCCGCGGCGCGGCGCGGGTCACGGCGCATGGCCACCACGTTGGCGCGCGCCCGCGCCGCGAGCCTCCCCGCGGCGTACCCGTCCTCGAGCAAGAACCTCAACACGGCCTCCTCGGACCGAAGCAGACGGTCCAACGCGATGAAGCACCGGCGGGAGTCTCGCGCGCCGCCCAACGGGGCGGTGAGGTCGAAGGGCGCCGACGGCGCGACGCAGAAGTTCCCATCGGGGCGACGAAGCCCGTGCAGCGCCTCGGTGGCGCCCTCCAACGCGCGGAGGTCGTCCTCGACCGGGACCCGCCCGGGCGGTGCCTTCATCGCGCGACACTCGCGCCACGCGCGCTCGGCCTCGTCGACGCGCTCGAAGCGAACCGCGCGGAGCACCACGTCGCAGGGGTCTGCCCCCACGGCGGGCACGGCCGCGGGCGGCCCACCGGCGTCGGCGACGGGCGCGGGCGATGGGCTGGAGAACATCCGCGGGCGGCCCGCGTCAGGGCGTGACACGGGCTGCCCACCGGCGATGGCCGCGCCCAGGGACGCGACGAGCAATGGGGCGGTGACGGCCTGCCAGCGCATGAGCAGGTGCGACGATAGAAGACCGCGCCCGCTGGCGCCATTATCACGCGGGCGCGAGCAGCGCGTCGAGGTCCACCCCGGCGTCGCGCAGCGCCCGACGCTGCAGGTCACGAATCTCCGCCACGCCCTGGAGGGAGAGCGACACGAGACCGTCGACCACGGCCCGAGGCACCGCACGAGACTCCGCGGAGCACTGGAGCTCGATCACCCGCCCCTGGTCGTCGGCGACGAGGTTGAGGTCCATGTCGGCGACGTGGTCCTCACGGTACGCAAGGTCGAGCAATGAGGCTCCGGCCACGACCCCCGCGCTGACCGCCGAGGCCGTGCCGAGCAGCGCCGGTCGTGCGATCGTCCCCTTGCGGCGCAAGGCGTTGAGCGCGCAGGCGAGGGCGACCATGGCGCCGTTGACGCTCGCGGTGCGGGTGCCCCCGTCGGCCTCGAGCACGTCGCAGTCGAGGGTGATGGTCCGCTCGCCGAGGGCCGGGAGGTCCACCACGGCGCGCAGCGAGCGGCCGATGAGCCGCGCGATCTCCTGCGTGCGCCCCGAGAGTGGGCGGCCGTTGTACCCGTCGCGCGACTGCCGCCTCGCGCCGGCGCGGGGGTGCATGAGGTACTCCGCGGTGACCCATCCCTGGGCGCGGCCGCGGAGAAAGTCCTTCACGCCTTCGTCCACCGAGGCGACGCAGAGCACCGCGGTGTTGCCGCAGCGCACGAGGCAGCTCCCCTCCCCCTGAGACTTCCACCCGACCTCGAAGCGCATCGCGCGGAGCTCGTCGGCGCGCCGTCCATCTGCCCTCATCAACCCACGTCCTCCTCGCGCGGCGACCGCGCGGCGGGGAGGCTTATCACGAAGCGCGCGCCTCCCCCGTCGGCCTCGTCCGCGCGATCGACGCGGATCGTCCCGCCGTGCGCCGCGACGATCTCGCGGGTCAGCGGCAGCCCCAGGCCCGTGCCGCGCGGCCGGGTGGTGAAGAAGAGCTCGAAGAGGTGCTCCCGCGCCGCGTCCGAGACGCCGTCGCCGCTGTCCGACACGGAGAGCTCCACGCGATCGCCGACGGCGCGCACGTCGACGGTGATGCGGCGATCCTCCCGGCCCGCGCCCTCCACCGCCTCGCGGGCGTTGCGCAGGAGGTTCAGCAGCGCCTGGCGGATCTGCGCCTCGTCGAGCATCACCGCGGGCAGGTCTCTCGGCGCGCGGGCGTGGAGCGCCACCGCGGCGCCGCGCATCTCGCCCGCGGTGAACGCCACGGTCTCGTGCACGAGCGCGCCGAGGTCCTCGGGCTCCAGCCGCGGGCTCGGGAGCCGCGCGACGCGAAGGTACTCCTCGGTGATCCCCGTGAGGCGATCGATCTCGCGCTGGATCGCGCTCACGAGCCGCAGCGCCTCCCGGTCGGCCTCGCCGCGGAGCTCGTCGGCGAGCATCTCGGCGTTCAGCGCCATGGACGACAGCGGGTTGCGCACCTCGTGGGTCACGTGGGCCGCCATGCGCCCGATGGCCGCGAGGCGCTCGGCCTGCAGCAGCCGCCCCCGCGCCCGCTCGCGCTCGGTGACGTCGTCGGCCACGAGCAGCGCGCCCCGGGCCCCGTCCTCGCCCAGCACGAAGGGCGCGACGGAGACGTCCAGCGCGCGGTCCCCGACGGTCACCGCGTCGAGGGCGCGCGTCTCTCCGTCGCGCAGCGACGCCGTCACCGCGTCGCGCACCGTCGGCGCGGCGCCGAGGCGGGTCTCGTCCACGGCGACGCCCTCCAGCCCCGCGTGCTCCTCCCAGCGCAGCGCCGCGGCGTTGGCGCTCTCGACGGTGCGGTCGCCGCGCACCACCAGCACGGCCGCGCGCAGGCTCGACACCACCTGCTCCAGGTGCCGCTCCGCCGCGCGGATCTCGGTGTTCGCCTCGCGGAGCTGCGCGTCGCGCGCGGCCACCGAGCGCACCATCCGCTCGAACTCCCGCGCGAGGTCGCCGATCTCGTCGTCGCGTTGAGGCACCGTCGCCGCCGCGAGGTCGCCGCCGGCCACCGCGCGCGCCCGGTCTCGGAGAACCGCGAGGGGGCGCAGCGTGCGGTCGGCCCGCAGCGCCGTGAGCGCGCCGAGCACGCACGCCACGGCGAGCGCGATGGCCAGCAGGCGCAGGCTCTCCCGCTGCTGCGCGTCGGCCTCGTCGGCGAGTCGCGCGGCGCGGGCCTGGAGGTCGCGCATGAGCCGCGCGAGGGCGTCTTCGCTGCGACCTTCGCGGGTGAGGATCTCTTCTCGGAGCCGCTGCGCCTCGGGGAGCTCCGCGGTCGAGAGCGCACGAAAGAAGTGCTCAAAGCGCGGCTCGTCGGCGAGGTGGTTGGCGTCGACCTCGTCGAAGACCTCCATCGCGCGGCGCAGCAGGCGCTGGTCCTCGGGCGCGCGGGCGAGCGGGAGCCCGGCGCGGGCGATCTGGGTGGCCTCGGCGGTGCGGGCGCGGCGGGCGCGGCGGGCGAGGGCGATCCAGGTGCGGGAGTTCACCCGGTCGCGCTCGTCGATGATGCGGTCGACCAGGGTGTTCATGATGCCCTGGTTGGCGCGCATCTCCGCGAGGCGCTCGTGGAGGCGCTGGTAACGCTCGTTCGAGAGCCGCACGGCGGCCACCGCGCTGCGCTGCCGCACGAGCGCGTAGAGCGCCACCGCGCCAAAGGTCACGATGAGCGTCGCGAAGCCCGCGAGGACCTCCGTGCGAACCGAACGCGATCGCCGCTCCACCCCTCCCCCTACTCCTCGCGTCGCGGCAGAGTGATCACCGGAAGGCCCCGACGTCCCGCGCGCAGCTCCGTGATGCGCGCTCGCACCCGTGCATCGAGGGTCGGCTCGATGCGCGCGGCGTCCTCGAGGGCAGCCACCGCGCGGTCGACCATCCCGCTCTCCGCCGCGGCCTGCGCGATCGCGAGGCGCCCGGCGGCGTGCTCGGGGTCGAGCTGCAGCGAGAGCTCCTCCAGCGCGAGGATTTCGGTCCACCGCGAGGCCGCGAGGTCCAGCGCGAGCAGCGCGCGCAGGCTGTCGCGGTCGTGCTGATCGAGCGCCACGGCGGCGCGGAGGTGTCGTCGGCGCGCCCGCGTCGCGCGCTGAGGGCCGCGAGCGTCCGGTGGGTCTCGGGCTGCGTCGGGTCGCGCCGCACGGCCGCCCGCAGCGCGGACTCTTCGCGCGCGAGGTCCCCCGCCCTCAGCGCCGCGCGGGCCTCCATCGTGCGCATCTCGAACCCGTCCGCGCCGCCCTCCACCGCCGCCGCGATCTCATCGAGCGCGACGCGCCCGTCGTTGCCGCGCAGCGCGAGGACCGCGCGGACCCACCGCGCCAGCGGCTGCGCCCCGACGAGTCGCACCGCCCGCTCGGCGTGCGCGGCCGCCGCCTGGGCGTCACCCGCGAGCAGCGCCGCCACCGCCGCGGCACCGCGCGCGTCGGCGTCGTCGGGCCGCGCCGTGACAGCCGCCTCCCGCGCCGCGCGGTCGGTGTACTCCCGGGGGTCGACGTCGAACTGGCCGTCGTAGCGCGCGAGCCGCGGGCGCAGCCACGCGAGGAACTCCCGGTCCACCTGCTCGGCCGGGACGCCGAGCGCCCGCTGGATGACCGCGGGGGTCTCGAGGTCCTGCCCCCACAGCGGCAGCGCCGCGACGACCCGATCGAAGCCCCAGCGCTCGATCATGAAGGTCACGAGCTGCGACGCGGCATAGTACGCGAGGAGCATGTCGTCGCCGCTCCGCGCGTGCGTGAAGGCGCGGTTGAAGTCAGCGATGCGCGGCACCCTCCCCCCGCGCAGGGCGCGCCAGAGCGAGGGGTCATCCTCGCGCGCCCAGCGCGGGTCGTGCTGCACGCTCTCCCACTCGCTGAGGCCCTCGGTGAACCACCGCGGCACGCGCGAGCGCGAGCGCTGCAGCGCGAACACGTGGGCGAGCTCGTGCCAGGTGATCTGCGCCCAGTTGAACGAGCCGGCGCGGGGCGAGAGCGCGGTGACCACCCGTCCGAAGCACACGCCCTGCACCCCCACCTCGGGCACCCCCGAGGTGCGCACCGAGAAGTGCTCCGAGCTCGCGTAGAGCTCGATCGACACGGGCCCCTCGGGGGTGAAGCCGTATCGCCGCACCATGTCGTCCCAGGCCGCGCGGAGCCGCGTGGAGGCGTGGCGCTGCAGGGCCGCGCGCTCCTCACGGTGCATCCGAAGTCGCAGCGGCCCAAGGGTTTCGGTGACGTAGTCGCCGGGGATCGTGCGCTCGTAGAACTCCAGCAGGTTGGCCACCCGCACGTTGAAGCGCGAGCGCTCGAACGACGCGCGCAGGGCCGTGAGGCCCTCGTCTTCGCGCCCGAGTCGGAGCAGGTTCACCCCCAGCGCGGCCTGCAGGCGCGCCGCGCCTTCGCGGTCAGCGACCAGACCAGGGCGCGCCATCGACGCCGCGAAGACCTCGGCCACCTCCGCGTAGCGGTGCTCGACGTCGGCCACCTCGGCGAGGAATTGATACCCTTCGGCCCACCCCGGCGCGACGGCGTGCAGCGCGTCGAGCGCCGCGCGGCAGCCCGGGAGGTCGCTCTGCCGAAACCGCAGCGCCGCGCGGGCCGCGAGCACGTCGAGGTCCCGCGGGTTGCTCGCCCCCGCCGCGTCGAGGGCGCGGGTTGCTTCCGCGGGGTCACCACCGCGCAGCGCGACCATCGCCCGCAGCGCCTGCACTGCCGCGAGGCGCGGGTTCACCGCGGAGGCCGCGTCGAGGTCCTCGGTGATGCGCGCGGTGTCGTGCCCGCTCAACACGCGCAGGCGCGCACGCAGCAGCAGCGCCCGGGGGCTTCGGGGGTTCACCCGCAGCGCCGCGGCCACGGCCTCTCCCGCGGGCTCGTAGTCCTCGGTCGAGCGCATGAGGTCGGCCTGCGCGAGGTGCAACTCGGCGTCGTCGGGGCTCACCTGCAGCGCCTCGTTGAGCGCGCGGTTCGCGTCGGCCGCGGCGCCCAGCGCGCGCGCCGCGAGGGCCACCGACGCGAGGAACTCTGTGTCTCGCAGCAGGGTTGCACGCGCCCCCGCGCGGCCGTCGACGGCGTCGTTGTACGCATCGAGCAGCACGTTCGCGGCCTCGCGAGCCTCGTCTTCACGCCCCAGGCGGCGCAGCCAGACTGCCGACAGCGCGCTCGCCCGCCACGCCCCGGGTGCGCGAGCCGCGTCGCGCCACCGCGCCAGTGCGTCGTCGTAGCGCCCGAGGGCCGCGAGCGCCTCGCCCTCCAGCGTCTGCGCGCGGGCCCGCAGGGGCGTGCGCGCGAGCGCCGCGGCGAGGCGAAGGACCTCTTCGTAGGCGCCGGTCTCGAACGCGATGCGCGCGCTGAGCAGCGCGCCCTCGGGGCGCTGCGCCGGGGTGAGCCGCGCCAAGGCCTCACGCGCGACCTCGAGGTCACCGCGCTGCAGCGCCGCCCGCGCCCTCGCAGGATCGGCGCGCGACGTCGCCCCCGCGAGGGTCACCGCCAGCGCGAGCGCCGCGGCGCGGCCCCTCATGCGCTGCCGCCACGTGAAGAGACGAAGGCCCCCGGCGCCGCGCCGATGGTCCGCTGGTAGGCCTGCTCCCAGAGGTCGTCGGCCTCGGTGAGCACCAGCGAGGCATCAACATCAGCGGGCAGCCAGACGCCCGCGCGGACCTCGCCCTCAAGCTGCCCCGGCGACCACCCGGCGTAGCCGACGAACAGCCGAAAGTCGTCACGCCCCTCGCGGATCACCTGTCGCAGCGCGTCGAGGTCACCCGTCACGGCGAGGGACTCGCCCACGTCCATCTCGCCGGGCAGGGGGTTCTCCCCGCGTTGGTAGAGCACCCACCCCGACTCGGGCGACACCGGCCCCCCCATGCGCGCCACGCGGTTGAACGCGGTGTTTCGCGGCACCTCGACCCCCTCGGGGATGAGCCGTGAGCTCACGAGCAGCTCGCCCACCGCGCCGGTGGGGCGACCGTTGATGACCCATCCCAGCGCGCCCGTCTCGTCATGCCGCGCGAGCAGAACCACGGTGCGCTCGAAATTGGGATCGCCGAGCCGCGGGGCCGCGAGCAGCAGCCCCGGCGCGAGGGAGCGTTGGACGGACATCGTCCCGCACTCTATCGCACGGCCTCTACTCGGGCACGACCTCGCCGCGGGCGACGCGCTCCTCTCGCTCGAGCTCGATGACCTCGAGGAAGGGGTTCGCGCAGTCGGGGTCGAACTGACTCCCGGCGCAGCGCTCGATCTCGTTGATCGCGACCTCGTGCGGCAGCGCCCGGCGGTAGCTGCGGTCGCTGGTCATGGCGTCGTAGGTGTCGGCCACGGAGATGATCCGCGCGATGAGCGGGATCTCGTTGCGCGCGAGTCCCACGGGGTAGCCCGTCCCGTCCCAGCGCTCGTGATGCGCGTGCACCCCGGGGAGGATGGGGTGAAGGAACTTGATGGGCTCCAGGATCTCCCGCCCGAAGCCCGGGTGCTTCTTGAAGATCTCGTAGTCCTCGGCCGAGAGCTTGCCGGCCTTGTTCAGGTTGAGCACGCAGCCGATCTTGCCGATGTCGTGCATCAGGGCCGCCTGCCGCACGATCTCCAGCTGCTCGGGGCCCAGACCCAGCTTCTGCGCCAGCAACCGCGCGTAGGTCGCCACCCGGTCGGAGTGCCCCGCGGTGTAGCGGTCCATCTTGTCGATGGCGCGGGCGAGGCCCTGAATGGTCTGGTTGAAGGTCGCCTTCAGGTCCTCGTAGAGGCGGGCGTTCTCGATCGCGGCGGCGGCGCGGCTGGCCACCGAGGCGAGGAGCTTGCGCTGCCCCTCGTCGAAGCGCCGACCCCAGTCGAAGCGCATCGCGACGATGTACCCCGCGTTGCGCGCGCGGATGCGCAGGGGCACCGCCATGATCGCGTTCACTGGGTGCTGCTCCGGCGCGTTCTTCACGAACTGCAGCGCGCGGGCGCCCGCGACGTTCAGCACCTGCTCGCTCTCGAGGTACTCCGCGAGCCCGCCGGCATCGACGGTGAACTCCGCGCCGTCGCGGGTGAGCACGCCGACGAAGGTCGCGCTCTGCCGCCGGAGCCGCTCGAACAAACCGCCCTCGCCGTCATCGAGGAGCACCAGCGCGAGGTCGGCGCCCACGTCGTGCACCGCGGCGTCGCCCACCGTGCTGAGCACCTCGTCGAGGGAGAGCGACGCGGCGATGGCCTCGGAGACCTTGTAGAGCGAGATCGCTTCGCGCAGGCGGAGGTTCTCCGCGGCGAGGCGCTGCTTCTCCAGCGCGCGCTGCACGAGGTGCATGACCTCCTGCACGCGAAAGGGCTTGAGCACGTAGTCGTACGCGCCGCGCTTCATCGCGTCGATGGCCGTCTCGACGGTGCCGAAGGCGGTCATGATGATGGTGACGGTGTTCGGGTGGTGACGGGCGATGTGCTCCAGGAGCTCCAGGCCCGAGACGTTGGGCATCTTCAGGTCGGAGATCACCAGGTCGTAGGGCTTGGCGTCGAGCTCGCTGATCGCCGCCGCGCCGTCTTCTGCGGTGCGAACCCAGAATCCCTCCAGGGAGAGGAAGTCCGCCAGGATCTCGCGGATCACCCGCTCATCATCGACGATGAGCACCCGCGGACCGGTCTCGGAGGAATTGAAATCCATGCGCGCCCGAGAGTCTCACCGCGCGGCGCGGGCGCCGTCAATCGCCACGTCGCGCGACGACGTCGCTCGTTGCGCCCTGCGCGGGTGAGTGGTAGCCACCGGGCGGGGCTGGAGGCGGCCCGTGGCATGAACCGCTCCCGACTCAGCGTCGCCGCCAGCATCTACGGGATCTTCGCGCTGGTCGCCCTCGCGTGGCGCCACACGTCGGGTGCGAGCGCACTGCACGACGGCGCCCCCCTCGGCGGGACCCACGCCTTCGCCCTCCCCCTGGCGGGCTCCCTCGGCGCGCTCACCGGCGTCGCCGCGGGGGCGGTCTCCCGGGCGCTTGCCCGAGGGCCCCGCTGGGGTCGTGGGCTCTACCTCGCGCTCCGCGACGCGCTCGCCGGTGGCCCTTCCGACACGGCCACCCTCGCGGCCCTCACGATCGCCGCGGCGGTGGGCGAGGAGTTGTTCTTTCGCGGCGCGATGCTCCCGGCCCTGCAGGCGCGGTACGGCGTCGTCGTCGCCGTGGTGCTCTCGTCGGCGGCCTTCGGGCTGCTCCACGCGCCGTGGTCACGGCGCATGCTCCCGTGGACCTTCATGGCCACCGCGATGGGCGCGGTCTTCGCGCTGCTCTACCTGGCCACCGGAGAGGTGCTCGCGCCGATCATGGCGCACGCGGTGGTGAACTACGAGAACCTGGGGTTTCTCATCGATCGCACGGCGCGGCCGCGGCCCTGATCGGGCGCGCGCATCCCGACGTTCGCCGGGTCCACGGTGGGTTGTGAGTCGCTTGGCGTGGGTCGCGCAGGGGCGCCACCCGGCGTCGGCAGGATGAACGGTTCGGCGTTGAAGGGACCGCACTGCCGCTCGTTTCGGTAGAAGCCCCAGTGGACATAGACACGTCCGTCGCCCGAGAGGATCGCCGCGGGCGCCTCACCGAAGGGCGCAGCCCGCCGCACCGAGTTCATCGCGGCGACGTCGAAGGGAAGGGTGCCTGAGCTCCGCACGATGTTGATGCGGTGCAGCCGGCCGTCGCGCTCGATGATGATCTCCAGCGTGGTGTGCAGCGAGCGGTCGTTGAGGGGCGACGACTCGGGCAACGCGGCGAGGCCCGGGATGAACCCGTCGGCGAAGGTGCGGTGGATGCGGTTGTGCATCGCGACGATGTACCCGGCGAAGGGAGACGCCGCGGCGCGCAGCGCGGTCTGGTTGCCCACCCGCACGTTGGTGACGAAGTTCTCCAGCGCGGCGCGGGTCATGGCCCAGTCATCGCTGGTGCTGCCGCGCGCCTCGCTGCGGCGCTGCGCGGCCTCTTCGCGCTGACGCTGGATCTCTTCGCGGCCGTACACCGCGACGAAGTTGTCGTAGCGAGGCATCAGCGCGCGGAGGGTCCCCGCGGGACCAAGCCCTTGCACCCCAAGGATCTCCGCCGCACGGCGGCCGCCGCGCCCCGCCTCGCCCCCCTGCCCCGCCTCACCCGCGGTACTGGAGGGCGACGGCGCCGGCCCCTCGCCCGTCGGCGAGGGCGCCTCGGTCGACGCGGTCGTCTGCGCGGGCGTGCCCGCAGGCCGCGCATCGCCGGCGCGACGACCATCGCCCCCCGAGGTCGGGCGCTGGGCGGTGGCGGCGGCGGCGGGCGTCGGGCGCTCCGGCGGTCGATCCTGCCGGGACTCATTGGGCACGCGATCGCGGCGGCCGGGTTCGTCGCGGCTGTCGGCGTGAATCTCCCTCGAGCCGTTGCCCGGCGTGGGCCCAGGCGTCGAGTTCGGGTTGGCACCCTCCCGGGGGTTCGCGCGGTCGCGCTCCAGGGAGCGCACCGCCGCGATGGTCTCCTCCTCCACGTTGCGGTTCGACGGCGCGAGGTAGTGGGGGTCGGTGGGCGTGGGCTCCTGCGCGTGGTGGTCCTGGTCGATGAAGTGCTGATTCATCGGCGGCGGCGGGGGCCGCGTGAGCGCAGGCGGTGGGGGAACGACCGGCGTCGGGGGTGGCGTCGGTCGTTCGCGCGCGACGACAGGCGGCGTCGCGGGGCGAGGCCTGGGCGTCGGCGTGCGGGGCGCTGCCACCGGCGCGGGCGCAGGTGCCGGCGTCGCGACCTGCGGAGCGGGAGGCACCGGCTCGAAATCGAACTCCACCTCGGAGGGGCCGTAGCCCGACGTGGTGAACATCCGCGGCGCTGGAGGCGGGAGGCTCGCCACCACAGCTGTCGTGCCTCCCACGAAGAGCAGGTGGAAGATCACCGAGAGGCTGGCCCACAGATACAGCGGGATGAGCACGTCGTCGCGCCGCATCGATCTACGGTGGGTACCACCCGCCCGCCCCCGCGGCAACGCGCCGTGCGATGTGTCGTCAGCGCCTGGGTCTCACGGACGCGGTAGCCATGACGGCAGCGAGACCCGCAGGTCGAGCACGAAGCCTTCCAACGCGGCCCGCATCACGCTCCGTCGCTGGTCCGGCGGGGTCGCCGAGCGCAGCGCGACGAGAGCGGCCGCGAGAACGCGAATGGGCGCGTCGAGCTGGGTCACGAGCTGGTCGCGCAGGGCCTTGGCGAGCGCAGGCGCCTGGCCGCCCGACGCCACGGCGAGGGTGAGCGGCCCGCAGCCGCCCTGCGCGGTGTGATAGAAATCGCAGCGGCTCGGCGCGTCGACGCAGCACACCAGCACCCCGGCCTCGCGGCAGGCCTCGAAGACCGCCGCGTGAGATTCGGGCTCAGACGCCACGACCACGAAGGGGCGAGGCACGAAGTCGCGGTCGGGATCGAACGCACGCGCCTCCCAGCGAAGGGTCCCCGCGGCTGCGAGCGCGGCGAGGTCCTCGTCGACGGTCTGCGCGATCACGGTGACCTCTCCTCCTGCGGCGAGGAGCTTCTTCGCCTTGTCGTGCGCCTCGGCGCCTCCTCCGAGCACCAGGCACCGACGCCCCTCAACCTGCAACGCCACGACGAATGCCGACATCAGCCCTCCGACGGCCGCGCGGGAATGGCGCGGCGCTCGCGTACGGTGCTATCACGCGAATCCCGCGGCGCACGCGCGGGCCCACGACGATGCAGATCCTCCCCCCTGCGCACATCGCGGCGGTGCTCTCGCGCTTCGGCTTCGACCCGTCGCGCTTCGACACCCTGCGCGCGCGCCTCCTCGCGACCACCACGCCCGAGGACCTGCACCTCATTCGCGCCTCCGTGGCGCCGCCCCCCCCCGGCTGCGCCGAGCCGCTGCCCGCCCAGGGCACCGCGGAGCGTCTCGCGCTGGCGGCCGAGGGCGCCGAGGCCATGGCGCGCGGCGAGCTCGGCTCGGTGGTGCTCGCGGGCGGCATGGCGACGCGCTTCGGTTCGGTGGTGAAGGCGCTCGCCTCGCTGGAGCTCGACGACGGCCCCGACTGGTGCTTCCTCGACGCGAAGCTGCGTGACCTGACGCTCCAGAAGGGCGCTGTGCCCGGGGCGATCATGACGAGCTTCGCGACCCACGAGGGCATCGCGTCTTGGCTCGCGGCGCGCGGGGTCGCTGACATCGCCCTCGCCCCGCAGTTTGTGTCGGTGCGGCTCACCCCCACGGGGGAGCTCTTTCTCGACGGCGACGGCGCGCCGAGCCTCTACGCGACCGGGCACGGCGACCTGCCCGACGCGCTGCACGCCGCGGGTCTGCTCTCGCAGTGGCGCGCGCGGGGCGTTCGCACCGTGGTGCTCTCGAACGTCGACAACGTCGGCGCCACCATCGATCCCGCGGTGTTCGCGATGCACCGCCGCGGCGGCGGGCGCATTTCGGTAGAGCTGGTGGAGAAGCTCCCGGGCGACCGCGGCGGCCTGCCCGTGTCGGTCGACGGGCGGCTGGTCCTCGCCGAGGCGTTTCGTCTGCCGTCGTCGTTCCCGCACGAGTCGTTCCCGCTCTTCAACACGAACACCCTCTGGATCGACCTCGACGCAATGTCGCTGGAGGCCCCGTGGACGTGGTGCGTGGCGAAGAAGAAGGTCGACGGGCGCGAGGCGGTGCAGTTCGAGCGGCTCGTGGGTGAGCTCACCTGGTGGCACCCTACGCGGTGGATCCACGTGCCTCGCGCGGGCGCCGAGAGCCGCTTCATTCCG
>JBILLI010000706.1:0-4019 GCA_044376155.1 Polyangiales bacterium | reverse complement strand
GCATGCTCCGACGGGCGGGGCGAGGGCCACTCTCCGAGACCGACCTGGAGGTGGGGGGCGATGAGATCGAGCGCCTCGAGCGCCTGCTGGGCAACATGCGGCGATTGGAGGCGCCCGCGCCGCGGCAGGAGCCCGTGCGGGTTCGGGAGCCGGTGGAGCGCGCGCAGCGACTCCTCGCGGAACTCTCCATCGAGCGGCAGGTCACGGTGACCTGCGAGGTGCCGGCGAGCGTGACGGTGCTGGGCGACCCCGACGCGCTGGTGCAGGTCTTCTCGAACCTCCTGCGCAACGCGGTGCAGGCCGCGCCGCGCGGAGGCCACGCGGGGATTCGGGTGCGCCCCTCGCCGCAGGTCGTCATCGATGTCTGGGACGACGGCCCGGGCGTGCCCGAGCACCTCGTGCCCACGCTCTTTCACCGCTGGGTCACGAACAAGGAGGGCGGTACGGGGCTGGGCCTCGCCGTCGCCCGCAACCTCGTGGTGAACCTCCGCTGGGAGATCAACTACCTGCGCGAGGGGGACCGCACCGTCTTTCGCCTCCACGCCCGCACCGACGACCGCTCCACCCCGCCGCCCCGCATGCTCTCGCTGCAACCCGACCCCGTGGACCCTTCATGAACATCCTTGTCGTTGATGACAGCCGCAGCGCGCGCCACCACGTGCGCATGATCCTGGAGACGCTCGGGGAGCTCACGATCATCGAGGCCGCGAACCTCGCCGACGCGCGCGCGGCGCTCACGAAGCACGCGGTGGACCTCGCGTTGGTGGACGTGCGCCTGAGCGACGACGCGCGCAACCGCGACGGCCTCGTGCTGGTGAAGGAGATCAACGAGGGGACCTCCGCGGTCGCCGTGTGCGTCACCGCCAGCGGCGAGATGGCCGAGATCCGCACGGCGATGCGCTATGGCGCCTACGACTACATCCTCAAGGACGACCTCTGCGAGGAGATCATTGCGCCCATCATCGAGGGCCTGCGCTCGCGACGTCTCCTGGAGCGCGAGGTGTCGCAGCTGCGCGCGCGGGTCAGCGCCGACGCCCCCCTCACCGGCCTCGTGGGCACCTCGCAGGTGATGGACCGCCTGCGCGAGACCCTGCGTCGCGTGGCCCTCTCCGACCGCCCCGCGCTCATCGTTGGCCCCACGGGCGCGGGCAAGGAGGTGGTGGCGCGCACGCTCCACGCGCTCGGCCCCAACCCCGACGCGCCGCTGCTGGAGGTCAACTGCGGGGCCTTCGCCGAGAACCTCATCGAGAGCGAGCTCTTCGGCCACGAGAAGGGCGCGTTCACCGGCGCGGACCAGAAGAAGCCCGGCTACTTCTCCTCGGTGGGCAAGGGCACGCTCTTTCTCGACGAGATCGCCGAGCTCCCGATGTCGTTGCAGACGCGGCTGCTGCGGGTGCTGGAATCCGGGCGCTACCGCCCCGTGGGGGCCAACGCGCAGGAGCAGCGCTTCGAGGGCCGGGTGGTGGCGGCGACGCACGCCGACCTCCTGGAGCGCGTGCGCGAGAAGCGCTTTCGCGAGGATCTCTATTTCCGTCTCAACGTGCTGATGGTGAAGGTCCCGGCGCTCGATGAGCACCGCGAGGACATCCCCGCGTTGCTCGCGCACTTTCTGAAGCAGCAGCGTCGCCCGCTGACCTTCACCCCGGCCGCGGTGGAGCTGCTGATGCAGCAGTCGTGGAGCGGCAACGTGCGGCAGCTCCGCTCGCTGATTGATCGCATCGCGGTGATGTCGGACAGCGACACGGTGACCCCCGAGGTGATCGGGCAGATGACCGACACGGCGGTGGTGTCGGCGCACGATCAGCTCCGCGCCCTCGCGCGCACCGCGCTGGTGTTGCCCATCGCGGGCGACCGGCTCGACGCACTGGGCAGCGCCCTCATCGACGAGGCGATGACGATGTGCGCGGGGAACAAGTCCGCGGCCGCGCGCGTGCTGGGGGTACACCGCAAGGTGGTGGAGCGCAGGCTGGGCGGCAACGGCGATGAGGGGAGCGGGAAGGAGTGACCATGGGCGATAGCACACTGAAAAAGATGGTTCGAGACCTCGTGACGCTGGAGGTAATCACCCGGGTGGGCGACGCAAACGTCGACATGAGCTCTCGCGAGCCCAAGTTTGTTCCGGAGAAAAACGACAAGGAAAAGGTCTTCTATACTCGCATCGACTTGATCGATTGCGACATCTACAACAGTCGGCCGCATCCTGGGGAAGTCGATCCTGGCCTGCAGGAAATTCACGACAAGAACGTTGATTTTGCGACCAACGAGATCGACAGGCGTCTAGAGATTCTCATCCGCGTTGCGCGTAGGCTGGGCAAGGACTTGGGTGAAATTTTTGGTCTGCCGGCGGGGGATGTCAACCCGGAACCTCCTGCGGAGGAGCCGAAGAAGTAGGGGGCCGAGGCTTGTTGGAGGAAGAACGTCGTCATGCCGATCAAGCCACACCAGGCGTTCCTGCGGAACCTACTCTACCTCGACATCATCACCCTGGTGGTGGACGAGGTGCCGGTCCCCGATGGGCGATCCCTTCACGAGTCGCTTAGCGCGCTCGTGCACCAAGAGTCGGGTGATGGCTCCGTGAATAAACTCGCTTCGGAGCCATATTCCAGGCCAGCAGCGCTGCCGCTCGACCAGATCCAGAAGCGACTGCTCGAGATCGCAGCCGAGAGCCGCAATCTGACCTCGCAGCGCAAGGTCGAAGCGCTCGCCCCATCGGCTTCGCTCGACGGGTTCGCGCCTCGCGCGATGGCGATCTACGACGCGATCGATACACTCCACGGCGACGAGAAGAAGTTCGCGTTGCAGACGGAGGTCAGCCAGGACGAGTTGCGCGCGACCATGCAGATCGGACACCTCGTCGTCCTCGGCCGTGAGGAGGTGAAGATCCGCACCCGCATGAGCCTGCTCGGTGACGTCGTGACCTGGGTGAAACGCGAGCCCGAGGCGGGGTTGACGGCGGCGCATCAACACTCGGTCGAGAGCGCGGTGGGGTGGTGGGGCACCCTGCTCAATACCGCGGTCAGCGCGCTGGGGTCGCTCTTCAAGCTGCTTCTCAAGTGAAGGTCGCGGCGACGCTGCGCGGGGTGCTGCGGCGGAGGGCGCTCGACATCACGACCTCCGTCGAGGGCGTGGCGAAGGTGCGAACGCGGATCTCTCCGTTGGGCGACACCGTCACCTACGTCGCGCGCTCGGTGATCAACCCCGTGAACGAGAGCGTGCTCCAGGCGCACGACCGAGCCCTTCGCGACGCGTTGACCTCCGTGGCGCGCGAGCTGCGTCTGCTGACCGCGGGGTTGCGCGCGGCCAGCGTGCTGACCGCCGTGGTGCTCACGGTGGGCGCCTTCCTCGGTGGCGACCTGCGCGCGCTGATGCCAATGCATCCGACGGTGCGCGCGGGCGCTCTGGCGGGGACGTTCACCGTCCTCCTGGTAGGGGCGTATGGGGTGCTGCGCCACCTGCTCGTTCGCTGGCTCCTTCGCGCGAGTTCGTGACCGTCCGGGCCGGGGCAGTGATCTCCGGGAGAGGAAGAGACTGCAATGACAATCACCCGGTGTTGGTGGGGGTGGGTTCTGGGGGGAGTGCTCATCACGGCGCCCGCGGCGGCGCAGCGAGACCCGGTGCGCTTCACGCCGCAGCAGATCGAGCGCGAGCTGCACGATGATGGGGGACGGCGGCTCGACCTGTGCCGTCGGGTTCAGTCTGCGGCAGGACTCGGCGTAAGCTTCGCGCCGTCCGGAGAGCGGTTGGTTGAGTGGTGCCGAGGCGGCATGTCAACGCCGCTGGCTCCCACGGCGCGAGAGGCGGGCCGACAGGAGATGCTCGACGCGCTTCGTACGACTTGCCCGTCCGTCCCCAACCCACCAGAGACTCCGGCCTATGTGGCGAGGCAAGCGCTGGAGGCCCCCGAGTCATCGCCGCCCGACGGTTTTCCCTGGGAGACCGCGGCGCCCGAGGTGAACCTTGCCTCCATCGCACTGGAGGGCCTCGCGCAATTCGTGCAGAACCGCGCCCGCGCCGAGGTG
>JBILLI010000116.1:0-14411 GCA_044376155.1 Polyangiales bacterium | reverse complement strand
GCGCGGGTGCTGGCCTCGCCCAGGGCGGCGGCAACACCGGCCTCGCGGGCCTCGGCGCGCAGGTCGCGGTCGGCGCGGCCCTCGGCTCGAACCTCGCGGGCGGCGTGATCGCGCCGGCCATGGCGGGCATGGCAGGCGCGGGTGTCGCGGGCGCAGTGGCCGGCGCGGGCGTGGCCGGCGCGGCGGCGGGCCCTGCCCTCGTGACCTGTGGGGCCTGCGGTGCGAACGTGCCGCCGGGGAAGTTTTGCGCCGAGTGCGGCGCCAACCTCGCGCCGCAGAAGCGCAACTGCACCAACTGCGGCGCGGAGCTCGCGGCCAACGCGAAGTTCTGCGCCGAGTGCGGCACCCCCACGCAGCCGCGCTGACCGCCTCGCCTCCCTTCGCGCGGGGGACCTCCCTCCCCCGCGCTGCGCTCCCTCTCCGCTAGAACTCGAAGGCCAGGCCGAGGTTCCACGTCTCCGACGAGAGCTGGAGCTGCGTGCCCGACGCGCCGACCTCGGCGCGGGTGTACTCGCCGAAGATGTAGCTGTGGTTCACACCCATGACCGAGTCCCAGCGGCGTGACGCGCCGGGTTCGAGGAAGTCCAGGCGGAGCATCAGACCGGCGGCGAAGTGGGTCCCGAGGGAGAGCCCGGTGGCCGCCACGCCCACGTCGTTGTCGCTCGGCAACACGCCGGGAGACGTCGATGCACTGCGGCGCGAGAGGGTCTCACCGATGGTGGACCACCAGTAGGCGAAGCCGAGGCCGAACTTCACGTACGGCACCAGCGGCACCACCGTATGGCGCGCGATCCCGTCGATGCGGATCACACCGCCGATGAACCCGGGGATCACGTGAAGCGAGGTCTCCTGCCCGTCGCTCGGACGCGTCCACGTCGCGGGCGCACCCATGGGAGCCTGGGTCACGGGCGCCACCGCGCTGAACACGGTGTATCCCGCGCCCACCGCGAGGCCCAGCGAACCGATCGGGTGCACCCGCAGGATCTGCCAATCGAACTCGCCGCTGATGAGCACCCGCTCGCTGGCGCCGAACATGTCGCGAAAGGGCGTCGCCCGCCCTCGAAGCTCACCGTCGACGTCGGGGTAGTACGGTCCGCCACGGAGCTCGAAGGCGAAGTTCTGCGGGGACTCCCAGCGGCGTCGGCTCTCGCGGTTGCCGAAGATCTGAAAGGTCTGCGCCTCGGCGGGCGTCGGGGCCAGCACGGGCAGCGCCGCGAGCAGCGCCAGGGCGCCGGTTCGCCATCGTCGTGAACGCCGTCGTCTCGCGGCCAGCAACATCAGCGCTCCCATGGCAAGGCCCCAGCTCCCTCGTGCGCGCCAGGGCGAGGCCGCGCAGCCCAACGGCTCCGCGACGCCCCCCGAGGCGCGGTAGTGTTCCCAGAAATCGGTCAGCGGCTGCGGCCGCACGCACGCGCTCGGGAGGCCGAGGGCGCTGCGGTTCCCCGCGAGGTCTTGCGCGACCACGGCGACGCGGTAGGGCACGCCGTTGCTCAGGCCCGACGCGACCCCGCGGCTCGACGCGGCGCTGACGAGATCGCTGCAGCGGTAGCGCTGAAACTGCACGTCGTCGTTCGGGTCGACGTTCGTGAAGGTCTCCGTGCCGCAGCTGCTGGCGCCCGTGCCGTCGTCGGTCTCGACGTCGAGTCCGGTCGCGGCGTCTCGCCCGCCGTCCGCCGCCCCACCGTCGCTGACTGCGCCGCCCGGTGGGGGGTCACAGAGCAGCCAGAAGCCCTGGAGGTCTCGCGGCACGGAGCTCGACGTGCCCCCGTCGACGGTGGTCGTCGACGAGGTGGTCGAGCCCGCGTAGGTCCACTGCACATTGACTGCGTTCTCGCCGGCCGAGAGCGCCACGTCGGTGGGCGTCTGCGGACGCTCGAGGTCGTAGACGATGGGGTAGGTCGCGACGATGTTGTTGTCGCTGGGCGGGCTCGCGATGAGCGTGAGCCAGTTCGTCGAGATGTTGCCCTGGGTCGTCTGCAGGTCGGTGCAGTTCCCTGTGAGCGGCGACACGAGGAACCGGGACTTGATCCGCACGGTGTAGCTCAGCGGCACCGTGGGGTTCTGGTAGGTCAGCGACGGCGTCTGCTGCACGGGCCAGCAGCGCGGCGTGCCCGACGACACCGGAAAGCGGTTGGCCGCCGTGGCGCAGGCCATCTGGTCGACGCCGATCCAGTACTCCAGGCGCGTGGCGCTGGCCGAGCCCTGGTAGTTGATGACGAAGGTCCACTCCTCGTCGGCGCAGTCGCGCAGGCCCACGGGCTGCGTCGGCTGGAGCGTGCCGTTCACCCCACCGGGCTCGTCTTCGCGCGGGGACCCCGCTCGCACAGGCATCGTAAAGACCTGCGCGCGGACCTCTCCGGCGGTGAGGAGCGTGGCGAGCGAGAGGAGGGCGGCGCGCATGAGCCTTCGCGATGAGCAACACCCGTGCCCTTCGCGGTGACGTGTGTGACCACGTCGCGCAAGGACATCGTGCGCCGAAGGGTGATGCCAGAATGTCAGGCTGGGCACGCGCATCAGGACGAAGATGACACCGCGACGCCAAAGGCGCGCTCGGCCACCTGCACCGCGTTGAGCGCGGCGCCCTTGCGGAGGTTGTCGCCCACGACCCAGAGCGAGAGGGCGCGGGGGTCGTCAGGGTCCTGCCGCACGCGACCGACGTGCACGGCATCGCGCCCTGAGACATCCCGCGGCTGCGGGTGCTGCCCGGGTCCCACCCGGTCATCGACCACCACACCGGCCGCCCCGCGGAGCAGCGCGAGGGCCTCGTCGCGCGAGATCTCGCGCGAGAACCGCGCCCACACCGACTCCGAGTGCGCGTTGGCCACGGGCACGCGCACGCAGGTGGGTGACAGCCGAAGCCCCGGGAGCTCCAGGATCTTGCGGCTCTCGGCGATCATCTTGAGCTCCTCCTCGGAGTAGCCCGAGGGGTCGTGTTTCCAGTCGCAGAGCAGGTTGCCCGCCAGCACCCCGGGGAGCACCGCGGTGGGCGGCGCGTCACCCGCGGCGATCGCGCGCTGCTGCGCGTGGAACTCATCGACGGCCCGCGCGCCCTTGCCGCTGATGGCCTGGTAGGTCGACACCACCACGTGCTCGAGGCCCGCGGCCTGATGCAGCGGGCTCAGCGCCACGAGCATCTGGATGGTGGAGCAGTTGGGGTTCGCGACGATGCCGCGCGGCGGCGCGGGGATGCGGTGGCCGTTCACCTCGGGCACCACCAGGGGCACGTCGGGGTCCATGCGAAACGCGCTGCTGTTGTCGACCACGAGGCAGCCGCGGGAGACGGCCACGGGGCCCCACTCCCGCGAGACCGAAGCGCCCGCGGAGAACAGCGCGAGATGCGCGCCCTCGAATACCTCGGGCGACGGCGCGACGAGGGTGTGCTCGCGCCCCTGAAACGTGAGGCGCTGCCCCGCGGAGCGCGCGGACGCGACGAGGCGGAGCTCGCCCACGGGGAACGCACGCTGGGTCAGAACGTTGAGCATCTCGTGGCCGACGGCGCCGGTGGCGCCCACGACGACCACGTTGATCGCATGCGACATGGTGGCGCGTTCTACCGGACAACCTGGGATGAAACAATGCGCCGCGGGGTCGCGGCGCCACGAGGCGGGCGGAGGAGAGAAGGGCGCGACGCTCAGCGGCGCGGGGGACGGGGGCCGCGGTCGCGGTCGCCGCCACGGCTGCCACCGCGGTCATCGCCGCGGCGCGGGGGGCCCTCGGTGTGCGAGCGGTCCATACGCTCCTTGGCGCGCAGGCCCTCTTCGCCTTCGGGCAGCGGGAGGATCGCGCGGCGCGAGAGGCGCACCTTGCCCGTGCCCTCCTCGATGGCGAGGACCTTCACCTCGAGCTCCTGGCCCTCCTTGAGCTCGTCGGCGACGTTCTCGACCCGCTTGTGGTCGAGCTCGCTGACGTGCAGGAGACCCTCGGTGCCGGGGAAGATCTCGATGAAGGCGCCGTAGTCCGTGAGGCGCTTCACGGTGCCCTTGTAGACGGCGCCGATCTCGGCCTCGGCGGTGAGGCCCTTGATGATGTCGATGGCGCGCTGCACCGCGGCGCTGTCGGCGCTGGCGATGCTCACGGTGCCGTCGTCGGCGATGTCGATGGCGACGCCGGTCTGGTCGACGATGCCCTTGATGGTCTTTCCGCCCGGCCCGATGACCACGCGGATCTGCGAGGGCGCGACCTTGAAGGTGGTGATCCGCGGGGCGTAGCGCGACAGCTCGGTGCGGGGGGCCGAGAGCGTGGCGAGCATGCGGTCGAGGATGTGCAGGCGGCCGTCGCGGGCCTGCGAGAGCGCCTGCTCAAGGATCTCGCGGGAGAGGCCCTCGATCTTGATGTCCATCTGGATCGCGGTGATGCCCTTGCGGGTGCCGCAGACCTTGAAGTCCATGTCGCCGAGGTGGTCCTCGTCGCCGAGGATGTCGGTGAGCACGGCGACCTTGTCGCCCTCCTTGATGAGGCCCATCGCGACGCCCGCCACCGGGGCGCGGATCGGTACGCCGGCGTCCATGAGCGACAGGGTGCCGCCGCACACGGTGGCCATCGAGCTCGACCCGTTGGACTCGGTGATCTCGCTCACGATGCGCACGGTGTACGGGAACTGGTCGTGGGTGGGCATCACCCGCGCGAGGGCGCGCTCGGCGAGGTTGCCGTGGCCGACTTCGCGGCGGCCCGGCGTGCGCAGGGGCTTCACCTCGCCCACGGAGTAGGGCGGGAAGTTGTAGTGCAGCAGAAAGCGCTTCCAGCGCTCGCCCTGGAGGTTCTCGATCTTCTGCTCGTCCTGGGTGGTGCCGAGGGTCGCGGTCACGATGCCCTGGGTCTCGCCGCGGGTGAACAGCGACGAGCCGTGGGGCCGCGGGAGCCAGCCCACCTCGCAGGTGATCGGGCGCACCGTGGTGGTGTCGCGGCCGTCGATGCGCACGCGCTCGTCGGTGATCATCGTGCGCATCACGTTGCCCTGGACCTCGCCGAAGGCCTCCTTCACGAGCCCCTCCTGGCCGGGGAACTCGGGGCCGAGCTCGGCGACCACGCGCGACTTGATGGACTTGAACTTCGCGTAGCGGTCCTGCTTCACGCGGGTGCGCGACGCGTCGTTGAGGTCGGCGCCGGCCACTTCGCGCACGCGGCGGAGCATGTCGGCGCTGGGGCGCTTGGCCACGAAGGTGCGCTTGGGCTTGCCCACCGCCGCGCGGATCGCGTCCTGGAGGTCGAGAACCCCCTGGATGCTCTTGTGCGCGAACATCAGCGCCTCGACGAGCTCCTCCTCGACGATCTCGTCGGCGCCGCCCTCGACCATCACAATGGCGTCACGGCTCGCGGCGACGACAATGTCGACGTCGCTCTTGGCCATCTGCTCGAAGGTGGGGTTCGCGAGGAACTTTCCGTCGACCCGGCCCACGCGAACGCCCGCGATGGGGCCCGAGAAGGGGATGTCGGAGATGGTCAGCGCCGCGCTCGCGCCGGTGAGGGCGAGGGTGTCGGCGGGGTGGGTCTTGTCCTGCGAGAGCACCAGGGCGATGACCTGCGTGTCGCAGCGAAAGCCCTCGGGGAACAGCGGGCGGCAGGGGCGGTCGATGAGGCGCGAGACCAGCACCTCGTCGTCCTTGGGGCGCCCCTCGCGCTTGAAGAACCCGCCCGGGATCTTGCCCGCGGCGAAGGTCTTCTCGATGTAGTCGCAGGTCAGCGGGAAGAAGTCGATGCCCGGGCGCTCGTCGCTGTTGGCCACCGCGGTGACCAGCAGCACGGTCTCGCCCGCGGAGATCAGAACACTTCCGTGGGCCTGCTTGGCGATGCGGCCGGTCTCCAGGGTGACCGTCATCTCGCCGATCTGAACGCTCTCTCGAACGATGCTCATACACGCTCCAACGCGGGCGACACCCATCGGGGTGAGACCGACGCGCTCGACGGACGGCGTGTCCAGCGAGTCGCGTCGCGCAGCGTGGGGAGCGTCGTCGTTCGGTGTCCTCGGTTCCTGGGCACGGGCGGCGGAGCGACCGTGCGCACGAAGCGAAGACCGACCGACGGGGTTCGTGGGGTCCCTCAGCCGCGGGGCGTCACGCGGCGGTCCTGGGCGTCGCCCGCAACGTGGGCGGGGACCAGACCGCGGCGCCCTGAAACGCCGACGCCCTGCGTTTCGGCAGGGCGTCAGCGGGGGTCAGCGAATCACTTGCGGAGGCCGAGCGCCCCGATGAGGGTGCGGTAGCGGGTCACGTCCTTGTCCTTGAGGTACGTGAGCAGGCGGCGCCGCTGCCCCACGAGCTTGAGCAGCCCGCGGCGCGAGTGGTGGTCCTTCTTGTGGGTCTCGAAGTGCCCCGTGAGCTCCGTGATGCGGGTGCTCAGCAGCGCGATCTGCACCTCGGGGGAACCAGTGTCCCCCTCGGCGGTGCGGAACTTCTCGATGATCTCGGCCTTCTTCGTAGGGTGCAAAGACATGGCAGGGCTTTCCTGGTGAAAATCGGCGCGGGAGTATCCGCCATCCCACGGAGGTGTCAATCACCCCGTGATGTGATAGTGGCGTCGTCCCTCTTCGCGTCGGTGCGGCGCGTGAGGCTCGCGGATCAACTCCGCAGCCCCACCCTCTCACATCGGCGACGTTGATCCAATCCACCCCGGCGGCACCGGCCGCCCGGACGAGGCGCTGAAGCTCATGTTCGAAGGACTCCGTCGTCACTCCAGTTCGTTCGCCATGCTTCTGCTCGTGGCCAGCGTGGCCATGGTCTTCGGCGTGAGCTGGGGCCCCGGCTCATCGCAGGCCAGCTGCAGCCGTGAGTCGCTGCGGGTGAACTTCGTCGCCCGCGTGCGCAACCGCACGCTCGTCGACGCGGACTTCGTCTCCGCCCGCAAGTTCGCGAGCCAGATGGTGCCGCAGAACGCCACGGAGAACCCTGCCATCGAGGTCGCCCTGCGGCAGGGCGTGCTCGACGGCCTCATCGAGCGAGAGCTCTTGGCGCAGGAGGCCGAGCGCCTCGGGGTGCGCGTCACCGACGAGATGGTGAACGAGCAGTTCCGCGCGTGCCGGTTCTACTTCTCCGTGGGCACCAGCTCCGAGTCGGTCATGCGCCGCAGCGGCCCCGTGGAGTTCCCGCGCACGCTCTGCGGCACCGCCACGGAGTTTCAGTACCCGCAGTTCGAGCGCTCGATCCGTCGGCTGTTCGGCCGCACGGTCTCGGACCTCCGCGAGTCGATGAAGCGCGAGATGCTGGCCGACCGCATGCGGGAGATGATCCGCGCGTCGGTGAGCATCTCCGACGAGGAGATGTGGCAGGAGTACCAGCGCACCCACGACCAGATGGCCGTGAAGTACGTGCGCTTCAACCTCGCGTTCTACCGCAACCTCGTGCGCGACGACGACGCCGCCGCGGTCGACACCTGGGCCCGCGCCCACGCCGAGGACGTGAACCGCGAGTGGCAGCGCCGCCGCGAGAGCCTGCAGCACCTGCCGCGGCAGATCCGCGTGCGGCACATCCTGGTGAAGTTCCCCGACGACCCTACCGACGCGCAGCGCGCCGAGGCCCAGGCCCGCGCCCAGGCGATCCACGCGCAGATCATCGCCGGCGGTGACTTCGTGCGACTCGCGCGGCTCTACTCCGAGGACGACGGCAGCTGGCGCGCCGGCGGCGAGCTCGGCTGGTCGCAGCCCGACCGCTACGTCGCCGAGTTCTCCGCGGCCGCCGCGGCGCTGCAGCCCAACGGCATCAGCGCGCCAGTGCGCACGCAGTTCGGCTACCACGTGATCCAGCTCCTCGGCACCCGCGAGGGCGACGTGGCCGAGGCCGACGGCAAGCGCGAGATCGCCCGCACGCTCTACCGCGAGGCCCGCGCCGCCGAGCTCGCCCGCGAGGCCGCCAACGCCGCCCTGCCCCGCATCCGCGCCGGAGCCATCGACGCCGTCGCCCGGGAGATCAACACCGCCGCGCTGCGCGAGTTCTACCGCGGCGAGACCCCCGCGCCGGCCCCCCTCGCGGGCGGCATCTCCCTCGCCGTGGTGGAGCGCTCGGACCTCGGCGCCCCCGCCCTGGTCGAGAGCGAGGCCTTCTCGCGCAACGGCAACATCGCCAGCGACGTGGCCAACAACGAGCAACTCACCTCCCTCGCGTTCACCCTCGACGAGCAGCACCCGCTCGTAGGCTCGGCCCTCAAGGTCGGCGACGACTACTTCGTCATGCGCTTCAAGGAGGGCAGCCGCGTGCGCGCCACCCGCGAGGAGTTCTCGCGCCAGCGCTCGGAGCTCATGCGCACAACCTACGGCTCCATGCTCGCCGTGCGGCAGAACCTCGCCCTCGTGCGCTACCTCAGCCGCGCCCGCCAGGTCGCCGAGCGCGAGCGCGCCGTTGAGGTCGGCAACTCGCCCCGGCTCCGCGCCACGCCGGCCGAGGACCAGAACTGACCCGGTCTGTCAAGCCTCGGAACGGCCGTTCCTCCCGATCATCCCCATTGTTTTCAGATGATTGAGTCCCCCCTGGGCGGGCTATTTCCACCCGCCGGTTGCGACCCTCGGGGGGAGGGACTACGACGGTCCAGACCGATGCACACCGTCCTCTCCGGCCACCTCCCGAACGGCCTGCGGGTCGTCACGATCCACCGGCCCCACCTGCACCGCGTGGTGCTCACGGCCTACGTGAAGGTCGGCTCGCGCCACGAGACCCGTCGGTCCAACGGCATCACCCACTTCCTCGAGCACATGCTCTTTCGAGGCACGGCGGCGCACCCCAGCGCGGCCGAGTTCAACCATCAGATCGAGTTCGTGGGGGCCTCGCTCAACGCCGCGACGCACTGTGATTTCACCTCCTTCGAGCTCACCGTGCCGCCCGACGCCCTCGCCGAGGGGTGCGTCGAGCTCGGCCGGATGTTCACCGAGCCCGAGCTCGGCGACATCGACGTCGAGCGCGGCATCGTGCGCGAGGAGATCCTTGAGGACCTCGACGAAGACGGCCACGACGTGAACGCCGACAACCTCGTGCGCGCGCAGGTCTTCCGCGGGCACCCGCTGGGCTATCCCATCACGGGCAGCGCCGCGAACGTCGAGCGCTTCGGCGAGCGCGAGCTCCGTGCCCATCTCCGCGCTCACTTCGGCGCGCGCAACGTGGTGGTCTCCGTGGCCGGTCCGCTGCCCCACAAGGTCATGCACCGCGCCGTGGCCCGAGGCTTCAGCGCGCTCGCCCCGGGCCTCGCGCCCGCGGCCGCGCCCTTTCGCGCGTCGCAGAAGCGCGCCGTGGTGCGCGCCGTCGACTCGCCGGGCAGCAGCCAGACGTCGGTGCGCGTCGGCTTCGTCACCCCGGGCCTGCGACACCGCGGCGCCCGCGCGGTCGAGCTCCTCGTGCGGGTGCTTGACGACGGGATGTCGACCCGGCTCCACCGACGAATCTGCGACGAGCGCGGCCTCGCGTACGAGGTCTCGGCGGGCGTCGAAATTTTCGAGGACGTGGGCGTCTTCGACGTCAGCGCCTCGGTGGCGCACGCCTCGCTGCCCGACCTCGTGCACGAGGTGCTCACCATCCTCGGCGACCTCGCGCTCGAAGGCCCCACGCGGGCCGAGGTCGAGAAGGCGCACCGGCGCTACGCATTCGATCTCGACGCGCTCGAGGACGACGCGCAGGCGCTCTGCGATTTCTACGGGAGCGCGGAGCTTCTGGGGGTGCGCGAGACGCCCGCGGCGAGGCGACACGAGATGCTCGCCCTCACCGCGGCCGACCTGCGCCGCGCCGCGCGGCAGTGCTTCGTGCCCTCGCGGCTCAACCTCAGCCTCGTGGGCGCGGTGAAGCCCGCCACCCGGCGTGAGATCGCCCTCTCCTTGCGGCGGTTTCGCGCGCGCACGGAGCTCGCCGCGGCGACGCGCCGTCCGCCGCCTCCATCGGCCCGCTACGAGCCCCCGGTCCGCACCGCCCCTCGCGGGCGGGTGCGCCTCGCGTCGGCATGAGCGACGGCGGTCTCGGCGCGCGGCTGCGGGCGTGGTGGTCTCGGCGCGAGGGCGTCCCCTTCGAGCTCGCCTTCGCCGCCATCACGCTGAGCCTCGCGGCCCCGCTGCTCGCGTCGCGGCACGTGCCGCTGCAAGACCTCCCGCAGCACATGGCGGCCACGGCGGTGCTGCGACGGCTTCTCTTCGGCGGCGAGCTCGACGCGCTCTACACCCTCTCGCTCTCGCGCACGCAGTACCTCGACGTGTACGCGCTGGCCGTGCCGCTCTCGGCGTTGGTCGGCGTCGAGGGCGCGCTGAAGATCGTGGCCGCGGGGGTGGTCGTGGCGATCCCGTACTCCCTGCGCGCCGTGCTGCGTCGCACCGGGCGCGACCCGCGCCTCGCCGCGCTCGCCTGGCCGCTGCTCTGGAACCCGCAGATGTTGCTGGGTTTTTTGAACTTCCTGCTCGGCGTGCCGCTGGCCCTCGCCGCCCTCGCGCTGCTCGCGCAGCGAGACGTCCGGCGCACGCGACGCTCGCAGGCCGTGCTCGCCGCCATCACCCTCGCGACCTTTTACGCCCACCTCATCCCGTACGGGATGCTCGGTCTCGGCGCCCTGCTGCTGCTCGACGTCGACGCCCTCCGCGATGCGCAAAGCCCCCTCGCGTCACGCGTGCGGGCCTTCGCGCGCGACGCGCTGCGCGACCTCGGGTTCCTGCTCCCCTCGCTCGTCGCGGCGGCGGTGTGGCTCCTGCGCACCCCCGCCAACGATGCGAGCGTGCGCGCGGGCGGCGTGGGCGTGAGCGCGCACCCCGAGTGGCCGGCCTTCGCGTCGCTCCCGCGGGAGCTCTCGGGCGTGCTGCTCGAACTCCCCGGGGAGCGCGACGAGCGGGCGCTGCTGCTGTGGGGCGCCGCGGTCCTCACCGCGCTGGCGGCGGGCGTGGCGACCACCTCGCCGTCGTCGCGCCGCGCCTCCCGCGCGCCCGTGATCGTGGCCGCGGTCTGCGCCGGGCTGTACCTCTTGCGGCACCGGGCCTTCGCGTGGGTCTGGGGGCTCGACACGCCCGCCGAGGCAAGCTGGGGCGAGATCGGCCTGCACGCCGTCGGCGTCGCCGCGCTGGGCGCCCTCGTCGCGGGTGCGGCGCCCCCCCGGGAGGAGCCCGCGTGGTCCCCCGCGCCCGCGCGCCTCGCGTGGCTACCGTTGTTGTGCGGCGCGCTCTACGCCATCGCGCCGGCCTCGTACGGGTGGATCTGGCCGATCCACACGCGCTTCGCGGTCGCAGCGGCGTTGATCCTCCCGCTCACGGTGGGCGCGCGCGCCGGAGGTCTCGCGGTGCGCGCGGCGGTGCTGCTGAGCGCGGTGGCGGCGCTGGGGCTCAGCGATGACCTCGGTCGGCGCTTCGCACGCTGGGAGCAGAACGAGCTCGGCGACCTCGACGAGGCGCTGGCGCACGCGCGTCCGCGGGCGAAGCTCCTCGCGCTGCTGCGGCCGCAGCAGAGCGCCGAGGTGCCCAACGTCCCGACGCTGCACGTGGCGGCGTACTATCAGGTGCGCGGGGGCGACGTAGCGACCTTCTCCTTCGCGGATTTCCCGCAGTCACCCTTCCGCTTTCGCGACGACGGCCCGCGGCCGCCGCGGCTGCGCCCGCGATGGGAGTGGGAGGCGGACCTTGACGCCGCCGACCCGGAGCATCGGTACTATGACTATGTGCTTTGCCGCCGCGGACACGAGCAGCCGGCGCGCGACCCCGACCGCTACGAGCGGGTCTTTGACGGGCGCGACTGGGTGCTCTTCCGACGGCGGTGACGCGCCCCACGGCGCGTGGAGGTCCCCATGGAGATTGTCATCGAGCGCGGTCGCACGGTCCCCTTCGAGGCGCTGCCGCCGCGCAGCGTGGCCCTCGACGGATACGTCCTCGGCCCGCAGATCGACGCCGAGGGCGAGCGGTACAGCTTCGACCATCACGGCGATTGCGTGCGGCACGCGACGCGGTCCACCGCCGAGCAGGTGCACGACGCGATCGCCATGGGCCTCAAGCCCGACGGCCTGAGCGTGCTGCTCAACGACATCGACCTCGACACCGCCCTCGCCGTGTGGCTGCTGCGCCATCGCGAGCGCGCGCAGGAACCCCTGGTGAACCGCCTGGTGCTCTACGCGGGTCTGCTCGACGCGCACTGCGGCGCGTACCCGCTCAGCGGCGACATGCCCACCATCGTCGAGTGGCTCTCCGAGCCCGAGACCCGCGCCCGCGCCGACGGGTCGTACTACCAGCTCGACACCGCCGGGCTGCGCACGCTGCTCGACGAGGTGGGCCGACGCATCTCGGTGTACGCCGACGGCGCATCGCACGCGTACACCGCGCACTACCGCGCCGACTCGCGCTACGAGGTCGTGTGCCGCGGCCGTGGTTGGAGCGTGGTGCGCAGCGTGGGCACCCGCGCACACGCGAAGGTCTTCGCCGATGGCCACGAGCGCGTGGTGATCTGGAGCCCCCTGCTCGATGGCACCCACGCCTACACGGTGGCGAAGCGCAGTGAGTTCGTGAAGGATTTCCCCGTGCCCGAGATCCTCGCCGCGCTCGGCGAGATCGAGCCCGGGTGGGGCGGCGGCAGCACCATCGGCGGCGCGCCGCGCAACGCCGACGGCTCGCGCTCACGGCTGACTCCGCAGCAGGTGTTCGACGCGGTGGAGCGGGTGCTGGTCACCGCCTCCGCGGCCGTCGCGACGGTGCCCACGCAACATTGACACCCGCAACCGCGAGCATCATGGTGCGTCGCTCACGCGGCGGGTGCCGCGAAGAAGTGTAGAGGTCATCATGTCGTCCCAGCTCATCCCCTCCGTCACCGACCGCACCTTCGAGGCCGAGGTCCTGCAGTCGCAGGTGCCGGTGTTGATTGATTTCACCGCGACGTGGTGTGGCCCCTGCAAGGCCCTCAAGCCGATCATCGAGAAGGTCGCGCAGAGCCACGCGGGGCGCCTGAAGGTGCTGCAGCTCGACATCGACGACTCGCCCGACACGCCCTCGCGCTTCAACATCCGTGGCGTGCCCACGGTGATCATGTTCAAGGATGGCAAGGAGGTCGCGCGGCAGGTAGGCCTCGCCCCCGAGGCCAAGCTCGTCGCCCTGGTCTCCCCGCACCTCGGCTGACCCCCCTGCGGGGCCCTACGTCGCCCCGCCTCGCCCACCCGGCGGTCCGCCGCCTCGAGACTCTGCCAACATCTGCGCCGCCCGAAGCAGCTTCGGGTCGATGCCGTCGTCGTCGAAGGCCGTCGCGCGGGAAGACTCCACGCGTCCGAGCCGGGGCGCGGCCGGGCGTTGCGCGAAGGCGTTCAAGGCCGCGGGAGACGGCGCGATGGTGGGCGGCGGCCCCGACCGCACGTTCATGCTCGCAGGCGGCCCGGACCGTGCGATCTCCTCGGGTCGGATCAACGGCAGCGAGGCCGTGGCGGCGCTCAATCGCCCGCCCCCCAGAACGGGCGGGGGCGCGGGCACGAGCGGATCCTTCGGAGGCGGCGGCGTGCGACGAAAGTGATCGGTGGCCGCGTCGGGGTCTTCGCCGGGCGGTCGAGGCATGGGCCCCACCACCGTGCGCTCCTGCGACGCGTCGTCGTCGTCGCCTTCGTCGTCGTCTTCGAACTCGTCCACGGTGCGGGTGAGCGCGCGATCCACGGTGGGTGCCGGCGCGGGAGGCGGCGCGACCAGCGCGGGGGCTTCGTCGTCGCCGAGCAGGGTCGCGGCCTGCACGCTCTCGGGCACGGGCAGCGGCGGCTCGGGCGGACGGCGGTCCATGCCCGCGGCCTGGGTGAGCGCGTCGAGGAGCAGTCGAACGCCACCCGGTCGTCGACCCGGGTCGCGGTCGAGCAGCATGCCCACGGCGCGGTGGAGCTCCCGCGAGATCGTCGCGAGGTCGGGCCCCTCCGAGAGGGCCTTTCCCCCGGCGAGCTCGGCCGCCATGGCACCGAGCGCGAAGAGGTCGGCGCTCGCCGTGGGGCGTCGGCCGAGGGCGAGCTCAGGCGCGGTGTAGTCCGCCGCGCGCGGCCGAAACTTTGCGATGCGCTGGTGCAGCCGGTCGGGCGGAAAGCTCACCCCGAGCACGCAGTCGGTGAGCAACACGCCCCGCGCGGTGACCAGCACGTTCTCAGGGCGCAGCCCCCCGTGCGGTGACGACGTGTGCAGCGCCTGCAGCGCCGACACCACCGAGAGCAGCACGCGAACGCACTCCTCGGGCGTGAGCCCCTGACTGCGCGCGCGACGGGCGTCCATCACGCTGCGCAGCGAGACCCCGTCGACGAGGGTGGAGACCACGCCGATGCCACCGGGGATGATGACGGTCTCGGTCGGCATCACACAGCCCGCGAGGGATCGCCCGCAGAACATCTCAAGCTTCGCCGCAAGCTCGCGGCGCTCGCCGTCGTTCATCACCAGCGCGTCGGAGACGAGCTTCAGCGCGACGAGCCCGCCCCCGTTGGTGTCGCGGGCCTGCCACGTCGTCCCGAAGACCCCGTCGTCGAGCACGCGA
>JBILLI010000133.1:0-13188 GCA_044376155.1 Polyangiales bacterium | reverse complement strand
TCGTCGGCGTCGGTGGCGCCGCGGGCGGGGGCATCGTCGGGAACACCGTGGTGGGGTCGTCCTTCGGCGGGGCGGCCTGCGGGATGATTCGTGTCGGCTCCTCGGGCAGCCGCTCGCCGGGCATCGAGGGCTCGCGCGCGTTGGGGCGGAACGTCGCCGCCTCGGCCGCGTCGAACCCGGGGATCGATGGCGCCTCACCGATCATCGTGGCCTCGGCACCGCTCGCGCCGAAGATGTCGTCGGTGTCGATCTTGAACGACGGCACCGAGACCTCGCGCACCCGCGCGCCCGGGGACGACGCGCTGTCCCCGCCGATGAGCACGGCCTCGTCGAGCTGAAAGCTGGGCACCGAGTGCTCCGTGAGCCTCGGCGGGGGCGGGGTGATCGCCGCGGCGATGGAGGGCGGCAGCTTCGCGTAGGACTCCTCGGACAGCGTCGGGCCCTTCGCGGGCTCCTTCGTTCGCGTCGACGTCGGCATCGGCGCGACCACCGAGGGATCGTCGAGGTTGAACGCGGGCACCGAGTGCTCGCGCGTGGCGTCGTCGGCGCCGTGCTTGCGAAGGCGCCCCATGAACGAGGGCTCATCGAGCTCCAGCGTGCGACCCACGGCGCGGCCTTCGCTGGGGGAGGGAGGGGCATTCTGCGGCGCGCTCGGGGTGGCGAAGGGGTCGTCGAGGTCCACCGGCCCGAAGCGCTTCGTCGAGTGGCTCTCGCCCGAGGTCGGCGGGATCAGCGGCGAGTCGGTGATCATGGTCTCTTCGCCGACGAGCTTGGCGCCCGAGACCGAGTCCATGCGCGCGCCCGGCGTGGAGTTGTCGGGGTTCACCCCGGAGAGGGTCTGTCGCGGAGGAGCGCCCGCGGCCCCGGGGAGCCCCGCGGCGGGCGGGCGGCTGTGCGAGGGCGGGAGCGGCGCCTGCTGCGGCGGGATCGTGCTCGCCCGCTCGTTCATGGACTTCGTCGACGGCGCGCGCCGCGCACCCCCGGTGAGGGCCTCGGCGAGGATCGACGCCCCCATCGCGACGACCTCTTCGGGCGGGAGGTTCGTCAACGGGTCCCGGCTGAAGAACGAGGCCACGCGCTGCCGCACGGAGGGGATGCGGGTGCTGCCACCCACGAGGATCACCGAGGTGAGGTCCGTGGGGCGGAGGCCCGCGAGCTTGAGCGCGTCGGAGCACACGTCGAAGGTGCGGGAGATGAACGGGGCCGCGAGGCGCTCGAGGTCGGCGCGGGAGAGCTGATGCTGAAAGCGAAGCGGGGCGGCGCCGGCGGGGGCGTACTCCAGCGAGACGCGGGTGTTGTCCTGCGTCGAGAGCTGGCACTTCGCGGTCTCGGCGGCGTCGCGCAGCACGTCGTAGACGACCCGGTCCTGCAGCGGGTCGATCTTGGTGGCGCGCTGAAAGGGCACGACGAGGGAGTCGGTGATGGCAATGTCGATGTCGTCGCCGCCGAGGAAGGTGTCGCCCGCGGTGGCGAGCACCTCGAAGACGTTCCCGGAGAGCTCCAGCAGGGTTACGTCGAAGGTGCCGCCGCCGAAGTCGAAGATGCAGATCTTCTCCCGGGTGCCCCGGCCGTACCCGTACGCGAGCGCCGCCGCCGTGGGCTCGTTGAGGATCCGCACGACCTCGAGCTCGGCGATGCGCCCCGCGACCTTGGTGCTCGAGCGCTGCAGCTCGTTGAAGTTCGCGGGCACGGTGACCACGCACTTCTCCACCTTGTCGCGCAGCGCGGCCTCGGCCACGCGGCGCACCTCGCGGAGCACGTAGGCCGAGAGCTCGGGCAGGGACATCTCCCCAGCGCGGGTGCCCACGAGCACCGAGCTGTCAGGGCCCTCCTTGAGGTCGAAGGCCACCCGCGAGCGCGCGCGGCGGACCTCTTCGCTCTTGTAGGGGCGACCGAGCAGTCGCTTCACGGAGTAGACCGTGTTCTTCGGGTCCTGCGCGCGACAGAGCCGCGCGGCCCTGCCCACCACGCGCTCCCCGCCCTCGGGGAAGCTCACGACGGAGGGGATCAGGGTCGATCCCGTGTTGCTGTCGATGAGCACCTGCGGCCGCCCGCCGATGGAGACGGCGACGACCGAGTTGGTGGTTCCGAGGTCGATTCCAACGGCGGGGGCGGACATCGCGGGAATGGTAACAAACCCTTGGGAGGGAGTGGGAGTTCTCCGAGCATCGCCTCGCCCCTCATGGTCCCGGCCACGCCCGCCGTTCACCAGGAACGTGGAAGCTCGTAAGCGCATCCTCGCCGCCGACGACGATCGCATCGTCCGCCGCCTGCTCTCGGTCAACCTTGAGCGCTGGGGCTACGAGGTGATCCTGGCCACCAACGGGACCGAGGCGTGGGAGATCCTCCAGCGCGACGACGCGCCAGAGATTGTCATCCTCGACTGGGTCATGCCGGGCATGGACGGCGTCGAGATCTGCCGTCGGCTCCGTGCGCGCTCCGATCGACGGTACCACTACGTCCTGCTGCTCTCGGGCAAGCAGAAGAAGTCCGACCTCATCGAGGCCTTCGAGTCCGGCGCCGACGACTACCTCACGAAGCCCCTGCACCTCCGGGAGCTCGAGCTCCGGCTCAACGCCGGCCTGCGCGCCGTGCAGTCCCGCCGAAAGGGGTCGGAACTCCCGGCGCCGGTGACCGACGACGACGAGAAGCTCCCGGCCACCAGTGCCCCCTTCGTCGACGAGCTCGCCCCGCAGAGCCCCTCCGACGCCGCCCTCGCGGGCAGCGTGATCGCCGGCCGATGGCGCGTCACCCGACCCATCGCCGGCGGCGGCATGGGGACCGTCTGGGAGGGCCAGCACACCTCCCTGGGCACCCGGGTCGCCATCAAGTTCATTCGCGCGGAGTACGCCGAGAACCGTGACGCCGTGGAGCGCTTCGCCGAAGAGGCCCGCACCACCGCGCAGATCCAGTCGCGCCACGCCGTGAAGGTCTTCGACTACGGCGTCACCCCGGGCGGAATGCCCTACCTGGTGATGGAGTACCTCGAAGGGCTCTCCATCACCGACGAGGTCACCGAGCACGGGCCCATCTCCGCCGAGCAGGTCGCGGTCTTCATCTCCCAGACCGCCCACGCCCTCGGCAAGGCCCACGCCGCCGGGATCATCCACCGCGACGTGAAGCCCGACAACATCATGCTCGTGCCCGACGACGAGGCCCCCCCGGGCGCGCCGCGGCACATGGCGAAGCTCGTCGACTTCGGGGTCGCCAAGGTCCTCGCCGGGGCGAACCCCGCCGCCGCGGGGAACGCCCTGCGACGCGCCACCGCCGCGGGGATGATCGTGGGCACCCCCGCGTTCATGAGCCCCGAGCAGCTCCTGGGCACGGGCGAGGCCGACCGCCACGCGGACCTCTGGGGCCTCGCGACCTCGGCCTACGTCGCCGTCACCGCGCAGCTCCCCTACGACGGTCGAAACTTCGGCGAGCTGGTGAACCAGGTCTGCCTGAACCCCCCGCCGGTGCCCTCCGAGGCGCTGTCCGACGTGCCCCAGGGCTTCGACGAGTGGTTCGCCCGCGCCTGCGCGAACAACCCCGCCGACCGCTTCAACGACGCCTTCGCGATGTCAGCGGCCATCCTCACGGCGTGCGGCCCTCGCGCCCGCGTTTCGGTGGAGTCTCCCGCGCCCGAGCCCGCCCCGCGCAGCAGCGTGGAGACGACGCCCCGGCCCTCGGCGCCGCGCCTGAGCAACGAGGCCGTGACCGTGCGCGCCCGTCGCGAGGAGGCCGCCGAGCTGCTGCGAGAACTCCCGCCCGCGACCTCCCTCGCGCCCAGGGTGTCGGCCCGCCCCTCGGTGCTCGCGCCCCGACAGCAGGCCCGCATGGCCCTCACCTTCGCCCTCGGCGTGGTCGTGGCCGTGGGCGCGATGCTGGTGATCCGCTGAGCGATCAGCAGCCTGCGTGACACACGTCGGGGTCGCCCGCGCCGCGCGCGCTCACGAGGTAGCGCCCCGTCGCGCCGCACGCGAACGACGGCACCTCAGGCTCCGCCCCGGGCATCAGGTTGCGGTGCACCGCGCAGGCGCACGCGCCCTCCCGGCGCTCGTAGCAGATCACCACGTCGGCGGGCCGACCGCAGTTGTTGCGCACGTGCACCTCGATG
Source organism: Polyangiales bacterium (assembly GCA_044376155.1). Classification (GTDB taxonomy): domain Bacteria; phylum Myxococcota_A; class Polyangia; order Polyangiales; genus JAWKRB01. Next base: position 9,089 of record JBILLI010000133.1, on the reverse strand, counting down.
GAATCACCTGCAGCACAACGCGTCCCGAGCGCCGCCCAGGTCACCTCGACGCACGCATCGAGGGTGCTGCACGCCGGCGCCACCGCGGGTCGAGCCGCGCAGCGCCGCGCGTCGGGCAGGCACACCGGGAGACCGCCCGCGGCCGCGCAGCAGGAGTCTCCGCACGCCCCCCCATCGCCGCAGCGGGGCAGGCAGGTGGGCGCGCCCTCCCAGCTCCCGCAGAGCGCGTCGGGGCCGCACGGCGGGTCGCAGCTCCGCCCCGCGGGGGTGTCGGCCGCGCAGCGGTAGCCCGGCCCCGGCGCGCAGACGCTGCCCAGGGGCGTGCCGCGAGCGTCTTGCAGCGGCGAGCAGCAGCCCGCGTCGCACGCGCCGTTGGTGGTGCAGCGCGCCGCGCACGCCACGGCGCCGTCGGCCCACTGCACACACTGCTCGGTGGCCCCGTCGCAGCTCGCGGCCCCGCACGGCAGGCGCCCCCGCGGGAGGCCCGTGAGCCAGGCCACGTCGACGCACACGCCCGCGCCGTTGCCGAGCGAGGCGCACCCCGCGGGGCCCTCGGCGGTGCCGGGGCATGACGTGCCCGGGGCGCACGACGCGCCGCAGCGGCACTGACCGTCGGCGCGGCAAGCCTGACGCTCGCCCGATGCACAGGGCTCGTCCGCAGGGCTCAAGGTGCACGCGGCGAAGAGGCAGAGGAAGACGGCGAGGGCGAGGCGCACGGGGAGCCACCCATGGTGCCACGCGGCAGGCGACCCGGCGCAGGGCCTGAGGACGATTCCGCGGCGGGGGTGAACGTGTTACCCCTAGCGCGACCGTCGGCGTCGGGACGATGAGGGAGAGAGCGTGGGGCGCGAGATCGATCTGGTGGTGAATCCGTCGGCGGGCGGTGGGCGCGCGGGGCGGCTCGTGGGGGACATGTGCCGGGAGCTCATGTCGGCCGGGCTCTCGGCGCGGGTGCATCGCACGGGCGGTCGCGCGCACCTCGCCGAGACCGTGCGGGCCCTGGTCGCACAGCGCGCGCCGGTCATCGGGGTGATGGGCGGCGACGGCACGTTTCACGACGCCTGCGACGCCCTGGTCACCCCCGAGGGGACCCTGGTCGACGTGTCGTCCAGCGCCTTCGCGCTCGTGCCCGCGGGCACCGGCGGCGACTTCGCGGCACGCACCCTGGGCATGCCCGGGGCGCCCCGCGACGTCGCGGCGTGGCTCGCCCGCGCCACCCCCACCCCGATGGACCTCGGGGTCATCGAAGCCACCCGCCCGCGCCCCGGCGATCGCGCGCGGCAGAGCTTCACCAACATCGCCTCGTGCGGGCTCTCGGGCCGCGTGGACTTCCTCATCGCCCAGGGGCCCAAGTGGCTCAGCGGCAAGGCCGCGTACCTCGTCGCCACCCTGCGGGGCATGGCCGGCTGGCGGCACCAGCCCGCGCGGGTCTCGGTCGACGGCGCGGTGGTCTACGAGGGGCCCATGATGACCGTGGCGGTGGCCAACGGCCGCGCCTTCGGCGGCGGCATGCTGGTGGCCCCGCAGGCCGATTTCGCCGACGGCAAGCTCGACGTGGTGGTGCTCGGCGACCTCTCGCTGGCCGACATCGCGAAGCACTTTCCGAAGCTCTACAAGGGCGAGCACCTGAACGCTTCGGGCATCACCGTGGCCCGCGGCGCCGAGGTGCTGGTCGAGCCCCTGGGCGGCGACGACGTGCTGCTCGACATCGACGGCGAGGCCGCGGGGCGACTGCCCGTGCGCGTGCGCCTGCTGCCCTCGGCGCTGCGCGTTCTGCGCGCATGAACCGCGGCCGCCTCGGGGCCGGCGTCGGCGCGGGCGTGTGCCTCGCGCTCGCGATGCCGCCGTGGGATGTCACCCCGCTGGGACTCGGGACCTTCGCGCTGCTCGCGCTCGCGCTGCACCGCGCCTCTCCGCGGGAGGCCGCCGCGGCGCTGTGGGCGGGGGGCTTCGCGGCCTTCGCCCTCACGGGCCCGTGGCTCATCGAGACCGTGCGGCGCTTCACGGGCGTGCCCTGGATCCTCGCCGCGCTGGCGCACGTCGGCGCGTGTGCGTGGATGGCCCTCGCGTGGGCCCTCGCGGGATTCCTCGCCGCGCGCACGGCGGCGGTGCTCGGCGCCGCGCTCTCGGCGGGGCTCGCGCTGTGGGCCGCGCTGCGCTTCGGTCCTCGGGTGTTCCCGTATCCGCCCGCGCTGCCGCTGGTGTCGCTGCCCGCGCTGCCGCAGTGCGCGGACCTCGTGGGGGTCGAGGGCATCGGCGCGGCGCTGCTCGCGCTCTCGGTCCTCGGGGTCGAGGCCGCCCGGCGGCGGTGCGCGCGGCGTGGCGCGGCGGTGCTGCTCGGGGTCGCGGGCATGCTCACCTACGGCGCGCTCCGCGAGGCGCAGGTGGTGCGGGTGAGGGAGGCCGCGCCGACGCTCGCGGTGGCCCTGGTGCAACCGGCGGTGGGGGCCGCGCTGCGCTGGGAGCCCTGGGCGAAGGACGCCGCGCTCGCGCGGTTGCAGTCCCTCACCCGCGAGGGCGGTGCGGGGGCTGACCTGGTGGTGTGGCACGAGGGGGCGTATCCCCACGAGCTCCGCATGGACATCGCGCGCGACGGCGAGGCCGCGCCCGCCGCGCTGCCCGACGACGGCCCGGCGCTGCTGTTCGGCGCGATGGCCCGCGCGGGGGATGACGCCCGCCCGCAGCGTTTCAACGCGGTGTTCCTGCGCGCGCGCGGCGGACGCATCGCGAGCGCCGCGGCGAAGCGGGTGCTGCTGCCCTTCGGGGAGTACCTCCCGGGGCTGGTGTGGTTGCCCGCGCAGCACGCCGCAGCGACCGGGGGACAGGGCGTCTCGCCGGGCACCACACCCCCGCGGATCTCCTTGGGGCGCAACGAGATCGGTGTGCTGAACTGCTTTGAAGACACCGTCCCCGAGGCGCTGGAGGGCCTCGCCGGGGTGGACCTGCTGGTGAACGTCACCAACGACGCCTGGTTCGCCGGGAGCAACAACGCGCAGCACGTGGTCGCGGCGCGGTGGCGGGCCATCGAGCTCCGGCGGGACCTCGTGCGCGCGTCGAACGAGGGGGCGAGCGGGCACATCGACGCCCGCGGGCGGGTGGTCGCGCAGGCGCCGCAGGGGGTGATGACGGTGCTGCGGGTGACGCCCCGGGCGCTTCGGGGCGTGCCAACGGCCGCGCCCTTTGCGATGGTCTGGGGGCCCCGGGCGGCCCTCGTGGTGCTGGTCGTGGCGTGGTGGCAGAGCCGTCGCAGGGAGCGCAGCGGGTGACAGCAACGAACCAGAAGCACGCGAAGCGGTTTCGCATCGGCGCGCTGGAGGCGCTCTCGGGGGTGACCCGTGACGCCATTCACCACTACCTGTCCCTGGGGATCCTCCCTGCGCCCGAGAAGACCGGGGCCACGGTGGCCTGGTACGACCGTCGGCACGTCGAGGCGCTGAAGCGCATCCGCGCGCTGCGCGCCGAGGGGGTGCCGCTGGCCCGCGTGGCGCGGGTGCTGGGAGAGATCGTGGGCGAGGCGCCCCTCGCCGAGGTCACGCGGGTGGGGCGAATGCTCAGCCCCCGCGAGCGCGCGCCGATGCCCGTGTCACGCGAGAACCTCGACGCGCCCACGCGTGACCTCGCGGCCCGCGTGGGCCTGGGCGACGCGCCGGAGCTCGATGGCGCGATGCGCGCCGCGCTGGGGGAGGTCCTCGCGCTCGACGCCGGCGCGCGCGAGCTCGCGGTGCGTCGGCTGGCCCTCGGCGTCGGCGCGCTGCGGGCGATGCAGGCGGAGCTCGCCGCGGGGCTCTTCGGGGAGGTGGGGGCCGACGAGTCCATCGAAGACCCGCTGGGGCGCAACGAGCGCGGTCGTCACGCGGCCCGCGCGGTGCTCGCCGCGGCCTGGGATCAGCTCGAGCGGCAGGGCTGGGAGCGCACGCTGCGCGAGGTCGTGGACGAGTCTCGGCGCGCGGGCCCTGCGCCCTTTCTCCCGGCCGCCGCGGTGACCGTGGAGGGCGCGACGCTGCGCATCGTGGTGCTGGAGTCGCGCGACGACGCGGCCTCGTGGCGCGAGCGCCTGCGGCTCACCCTGGGAACGCAGCCCGCGCGGCGGCTCGCGGAGTGCGCCCGGGCCGCGCTGGCGGCCGACATTCGCGACCCCTGGGTGGAGCTCGCGCTGGGCGTCGCGCACCTCGACGGACGTCGCTACGCCGACGCGCGGGACGGGGTGGCGCGGGCCCTCGCGGGACGCGCACGATGGTCCCTCGCCGAGGCCTTCGCGCTCGCGGTGGAGGTGCTCTACCACGCCGACCGCGGCACCCCCCTGGAGGCGGCGTCGGTGCCCGCGCGGCTGGCGGCGCTGACCTTCGACGACGGCAGCACGCTGCCCGAGCGCGCGCGGGCGATGCTGGTGGCGGCGCAGACGGGCGCGGCGCTGCCGGCGGCGACCCGGTCCCCGGCGTTGGCGAGACAGCGCTGCGACGCGCTGATCGCCCTGCTCGACGAGGTGCCCGAGGAGGATCAGCGGCGCGCCACGGGGGAGCTCACCCGCATCGAGGGCAACGCGTGGCTGCTCCGCGCGCGGCTGGCCGCGGGGGAGGGGGACGTCGACGGCGCGCAGCGATGGCTCGGGCGCGCCGCGGAGGTGCCCGGCACCATCGGCCGGGTCGCGCGGGCCTCGCTGCGCGCCGCCGAGGAGCCGAACGCGGTGCCCGACGCCCCGGGGACGTGATAGACGCGCGGGGCATGAGCGGAGGAGTCATGCAGAGGGTTGCGGTCATCGGCGCGGGCACGATGGGTCACGGCATCGCGCAGGTGTGCGCGGCCGCGGGGGCGTCGGTGGCCGTCACAGACGTGAGCGAGGCCGCCCTGCAGCGCGGTCGCGAGGGGGTGGAGGGCTCCCTCGGGCGCATGGTGGCGAAGGGCAAGATCGACGGCGCGGCCCGTGACGCGGTGCTCGCGCGGGTGCGGTGGACGACCTCGCTGGAGTCGGCCGTGGGCGACGTCGACCTCGTGGTCGAGGCCGCGCCCGAGCGCATGGAGCTCAAGCGCGACCTCTTCGCGCGCATCGACGCCGCGGCGCCCGCGACGGCGCTGCTCGGCACGAACACGTCCTCGCTCTCGATCACCGAGATCGCCAGCGTGACGCGCGACCCCGCGCGTGTGGTGGGCTTGCACTTCTTCAACCCCGTGCCCGTGATGGAGCTCCTTGAGGTCGTTCGCGGGGTGCGCACGGGCGACGCCGCGGTGGACCGCGCGCTGGCCTTCGCGGCGCAGGTCGGCAAGACGCCCATCGTGGTGCGCGACATGCCGGGCTTCGCCACGAGCCGCCTCGGCGTGGCGCTGGGCGCCGAGGCCATTCGCATGCTCGAGAGCGGCGTGGCCTCGGCCGAGGACATCGACAAGGCCATGGAGCTCGGCTACCGCCACCCCATGGGCCCGCTGCGGCTCACCGACCTCGTGGGCCTCGACGTGCGGCTCGCGATCCTCGAGCACCTGCACCGCGAGGTGGGGGAGCAGTTCCGCCCGCCGGCGCTGCTGCGGCAGATGGTGCGCGCGGGCAAGCTCGGAAAGAAGTCGGGCGAGGGCTTCTACCGCTGGTGAGCGCGCGGGGGGCGTCGCTTGACCCCGCAGTCGCTTCGTTGTTCGCTCCGCGCATGAAGCGCGCACTCGCCGCGGGCGCCCTCGGCACCTTCGCCTACCTCGCCTTCCTGCACGGCGTGGTCGCGCAGCCGCAGCGCATCCGCCCTGCGCGGGTGCGCCCCGGCCCCTCGGCCCCGGCGCCCGGCGGCGCGCCGCAGCGCGTGGACCCCAACGGCAACCCCGTTGGCGGCCCCGCCACCCCGCGCGCCATCGAGGAGTGCCTGCTGCGCTGCGACGAGGGGATGGAGCGCTGCTCCAACCGCTGCCCGGCGAACTCGTCGCGCTGCCAGCGGACCTGCGTCACGGGGCAGTGGGAGTGCCGCATGCGGTGCCCCGCCATCGACGGCGGCATCGCGGGCTATCCCACCGCGGGCCTCGAGCGCCACGCCCCGCGGCCCTGATTCACGTGGTGTACTCGGCGTTCACTTCGACGTAGCGGTACCCGAGGTCGCTGGTCATCAGCACGGCCTCGCCGTCGCCCTCGGTGAGGGTGATGTCGAGGGAGACGTCCTCCGCGCGCATCGCCGACGACATGGCCGCGCGGTCGAAGGACGTGGGGGCGCCGCGCTCGAAGACCGTCACGCCCTGCAGCGCGCAGCGCAGCCCCGCGACGCTGCGCACGGCCTTGCTGTTGCCCACCTGGCTGACGAAGCGGCCCCAGTTGGGGTCGTTGCCGAAGAGGGCGGTGCGCACCAGCGCCGAGCCCGCCACGAGGTCGGCCACGGCGCGCGCGGCGGCGTGGTCGCGGGCCCCGCGGACGGTGACGGTGGTGACCTTGGTGGCGCCCTCGCCGTCGCGGGCGATGAGCCACGCGAGGCGCTGCGCGGTGCGGGCGATGGCGGGCGTTGCGGCGGAGAGGTCGCCCTCGCCGCGGCCGGTGGCGAAGAGCAGAAAGGTGTCGTTGGTGCTCGGGTGCGAGTCGACGTGCACGGCGTTGAAGCTCCGCGCGGCGATGGCGGGGAGCGCGTCGCGCAGGGCCTCGGGCGACGCCGCGGCGTCGGTGGCGACGAAGGCGAGCATGGTGGCCATGTCGGGGTGGATCATCCCCGCGCCCTTGCACACGCCTGCCACGCGCAGCGCGCCGAGGTCCTCGCCGTGCTCCTTGGGGAAGGCGTCGGTGGTCATGATGGCGTGCAGAAACGATTGCCCTGCAGCGGGATCGGTCGACAGCGCGGCCAGCGCGGCGTCGATGCCGGCGCGCACGCGCTCCATGGGCAGGGCGTGGCCGATGACCCCGGTGCTGCACACGAGCACCTCGTGGGCATCACACCCGAGGGCGCGGGCCACGCGGTCGCACATCTCGCGCGCGTCGCGCTCGCCCTGCTCGCCGGTGCACGCGTTGGCGTTGCCGCTGTTCACCACCAGCGCGCGCACCCACCCCCCGCTGCGCGCGAGGTGCTCCCGCGAGACCGCGACGGGCGCGGCGGCGAAGAGGTTCTGGGTGAAGATCCCGGCGCACGCGATGGGCGCGTCGGCGACGAGGAGCGCGACGTCGGGGCGCCCGCTGGCCTTGATGCCCGCGGCGACGCCCGCGGCGCGGAGGCCGCGCACCTGCGAGAGCGTGACCGTCGCAGGGAGCAGCGCGGGGAGGGGGTGGTGCAGCCGTGCGTCGAGCGTCGCGTGCGTCATGGCGCGCGAGGAATCACCAGGCGTGCGTCGCGGTCAAGCGCACATCGCGCACGGTCGTGCGCGGGCGAAATCAACCGCGTCGGCCTTGTCAACATTTCGGGATCCCGCTACACCCGGCCTTCGCCCCAGCGGCCTGGACTTTACTTACGGCGAGCAACCGCCGTTCAAGCGCCGTCATCGTGAGACGCCCTTCACCATGACGGCAATGCGAAAGCCCGCGTGAATCACGGAGGTCGAGGGCATGCAGAAGCCGACAAGGTCTCGTGCGACGAGCTCACTCCTGGCGGTCGGTGTCGTCGCGGCGGTGGTGGCCCTCGGGGCGCGCCCGGCGCGATCGCAGGTGCAGTGCCCAGGGGGCATGGCCTACATCAACGGTTTCTGCATTGATCGCTTCGAGGCATCCCTCGTCGAGATCCTCCCCAGCGGTGAGGAGAGGCCGCACTCGCCCTACCTGAACCCGGGGAGCACCCCGGTGCGGGCGGTGAGCGCGCGGGGCGTGGTCCCGCAGGGGTACATCTCGCAGGTGCAGGCGACGCAGGCGTGCGCCCGGGCGGGCAAGCGGCTGTGCGGCGAGGCGGAGTGGTTCCGCGCGTGTCGCGGCCCGCGGCAGCGCAATTTCGGCTACGGCAACACCCGCGACCAGGGGCGCTGCAACGAGAACCACCGCTGGCACCCCGTGGTGCGGCTGTTCAGCGCGACGGCGCGCTACCTCTGGGGCATGTCGCAGATGAACGACCCCCAGATCAACCAGCTCCCGGGCACCCTCGCGCTCACCGGCGCGCACAACGGGTGCACCAACGAGCACGGCGTCTTCGACATGGTCGGCAACCTCCACGAGTGGACCAACGACCCCGAAGGCACCTTCCGCGGCGGCTATTACATGGACACGACGCTGAACGGCGACGGGTGCTGGTACCGCACCGGCGGGCACAACACCGTCTACCACGACTACTCCATCGGCTTCCGCTGCTGCGCCACCGCAGGCGAGTGACCCTCAGCCCTCGACGGCCGCGTCCACGGGCGTGGCCTTCAGCAGCCGCGTGAACACCTCCGGCGTGAGGCCCACGAGAAAGCCTCGCGAGCCGCCGTTCACGTACACCCTCGGCAGCGCGAGCACGGTGCGCTCGACGTAGACGGGCATCTCCTTGCGCGTGCCGAAGGGCGACGTGCCGCCCACCTGATAGCCCGAGTGTCGGTCGGCCACGTCGGGCTTGCACGGGGTCACGGACTTCGCGCCGATGACCCGCGCGAGGCCCTTCGTGCTGACCTCGCGGTCGCCGTGCATCAGCACCACCAGCGGGCGCTTCGTATCGTCTTCCATCACGAGGGTCTTGATCACCGCGTGCTCGTCGACGCCGAGCTCGCGCGCCGAGACCCGCGTGCCGCCCTTCTCTTCGTAGCGGTAGAGGTGCTCGGTGAAGTCCACGCCCGACGCGCGCAGCAGGCGCGTGGCGTTGGTGCTGGGCGATTTGCTCATCCGTGCAGCCGCTCGCGGAGCTGCGCGACGCCCCAGTGGAGCGCCTCGCGGGCCGTGGGGATCACCGCGCCCAGGTGTGAGAACCCGTGCAGCAGCGTGCGCTCGCAGCGGTGGGTGACGGCCACGCCGTGCTCGGCGAGCTTGCGCGCGTAGGCGTCGCCCTCGTCGCGCAGGGGGTCGAAGCCCGCGGTCTGCACGATGGCCGGACACACGCCCGCGAGGTCGTCGGCGAAGAGCGGCGAGGCGGCGGGGTCGCGGTGCGTCGCGGGGTCGGGCGCGTAGTCGTGCAAGAAGCGGTCGATGGACCGCTTCGGGAGGATCAGCGCGTCGGCGAAGTGCGTGTGCGAGGGCATGGCGCGGGTGA
>JBILLI010000879.1:0-3077 GCA_044376155.1 Polyangiales bacterium | reverse complement strand
GGCACGCTCACCGACGCCGAGCGCACCGAGCTCTCCTCGCGTTGGGACCGCACGGTCTCGCAGATGCGACGTCTGCTGGGCGAGGAGCGGGGACGGATGATCACCGTCGACGAGCGCGAGCACGCTGACATCATCGACGCCGTGCTCGCAGGCGTGCCGGCGCGGTCGGTGGCGCGGCGCATCGCGGCGTGGCGCATGGAGGCCGCGGAGCACCGCCTGGAGCGCATCGCGACGCAGGCCCAACGGCTGTCGCAGACGCTCGGCAAGCCGAAGGTCGACGTGCAGGTGATGCCCAACGGCGTGCGCCTCGCGCCCGACCGCTGGGGGCGCTTCTTCTCCGAGCTGGTCCACGTGGTGCGCAACGCGGTGGACCACGGCATCGAGCCCGCCGAGGAGCGCGTGGCCCAGGGCAAGGAGGCCCAGGGCACGCTCACCGTGAGCACCACCACCGAGAACGGCCGCCTGCGCGTGGTCATCGCCGACGACGGCCGCGGCATCAACTGGGACCGCGTGCGCGAGAAGGCCGACGACCTCGGCATCCCCACGAAGACCCACCAGGACCTCGTGGCGGCCCTCTTCATCGACGGCATGACCACCCGCAGCGAGGTCACCGAGACCAGCGGACGCGGCGTGGGGCTCGCCTCCGTGGCCGAGGCCCTGCGCGACCTCGACGGCCGCGTCGACGTCACCACCGAGCCGCAGCGCGGCACGCAGTTCCGCTTCTCGATGCCCTGCCCCGACCCGGGCGCCTCGGTCTCTCCCACCGCCCGGGTCTCCCAGGCCTGACGCCCGCCTCCCGGCCGCCCGTGGCCGGGTCCACCCTGCGCGTTGCCGCTGCGCGTTCAAGCCCCCTTGCGAACGCGGTTCGCTCCTCGGTCCAGCCGTCGATGACGTTGGGCATGAGGGTAAACGCGTATCGCGTGGCGGCCGCCGCGCTGGCCAGCTTCTGCTACGTCCGCAGCGCCGAGGCGCAGAACCCGCCCAGCGTGCATCCCCCCTGGAGCGGGAGCGCGCCGCCGCCACCGCCGCCCGATCCCGATCCCGCGCCCGCGCCCGCCGCAGAGGCCGTCCCGGCTGCGCCCGCTGCACCCGCCGCACCCGCCGCGCCCGACGCGCCCGACGCGCCCGCCGCGGAGGAGGCGTCGAGCGAGGTCACGGGCAACATCCGCCTCGACGTGGACTACTGGGGCCCGCAGCTCGCGGTGACCGCGAACCACCCGCTGAGCGGCGCGTTTCAGTACACCCACACCATCGGGTGGATGCCCGCGTCGTCCCCCGCGCGCGACGGCTCTCAGCTGGGCTCGGCGCTCACGTACAACGCCGGCATCAACTTGACCGTCGGCCCCCTGGTGGTCTCTCCGCAGCTCGGGTTCTCGTGGGACGCCTCGGGGCAGAACACCCAGAGCATGAGCCTCTCGCCGCAGCTCTACCTCACCTACGACCGCGGCAAGGCCTACGCCGAGCTCTGGCTCTGGTACGCCTTCAACGAGGTCTTCGCCCCGGGCGTGCAGGACTGGTTCTACCTCCGCGCCCTCGCGATGTACCGGGTTTCGTCGCGCGTGGCCGTGGGCCCCGAGATCGAGTTCGACATGCCCACCACCCCCAGCGGCGGCAACAACCCCCGGCTCAAGCGCATGCCCATGGGCGTGGTCACCCAGGTCGACATCGGCGCGCACATGAACCTGCTGTTGTTCGCGGCCTACGACGTCGCCCACGACAACGACAACGAGGGCATCACGGGGCGGCTCTCGTGGTGGTACTCGTGGTGAACCCGTAGCCCTCGCGTGCGTGCCATCCCCTTGCACGCCAACACCATCGAGCGACTCAGCCGCCTCCGAAGACCTCGCGCAGCGCGCTCGCCCCGGCCGCGGCAATGATCCAGCGATCCAACGTCGGGACGTCGTCGCACGCCGCGATGCGCGCCTCGTCGCCCTCCGCGGTCGCGAGCTCCTTCGCCCACAGCAACGCGCGCAGCGCATCACGCCGCCCCTTGAGCTCACCGCGCGCCTCGCCCCGCGCGATCTCGGCGACCACGAGGGGGTGCCTGCGCGCGAGGACCACCCGTACCACGGTCTCATCCGCGAGCATCTCATCCGCGAGCGCGCGGACGGGGATGGGCAGCGCGAAGCAGCGGTCCACGATCTGCGCGTCGGGTGAGAGGGCGGCCCACGCCGCGGTGTCGGGCTGCCACTCGTGCACCGAGTGATCCTCGACGCGCACGTAGAAGAGCCTGCGCACGCCGCGCATCGCGAGCTTGCGGGCCTTCTTCGTCGCGTGCTCGGTGGACTCGGTGTCGGCCACCTCGAACGCGATCTCCTCGATCTTGCGCCCGCCCGTCTCGGGGTCGCGCTCCACCGGGAAGACACTCACGTCGGGCGCCGCATCGGTGGTCTTCGTCGCGCGCGTGAGCATGTCCACCGCGACGCGATAGCCCTTCGCGAGGCACGCGCGCAGCAGGTGCGCCACCTCGGTGTGCTCCGTCGCGTGGGGCTCGTTCGCGCCCATCGTGCGGTACACCCGCCCGTCGACGATCTCGGCGTGCGCCTCGGGCGCCACCAACCGCTCGTCCACCGCGGGCAGGCGCGCGTCACGAGCGGGCGCGTACGCCACCGACGACGACGCAGCGCGGCGCCCCGGGGCAGCTCTCCGCGGGCCGCGACACCCCCGCGGCCAACACCGCCGAGGGGCGCGTGCTCTTCGCGATGAAGGTCCTCTGGGACGACGCCGCCACCGCCCGTGCCGCCGGGACCTCGACGCTGCAATACGCCGTCACCGGTTCCCTGCTCCGCGGACTCGGGGTGCGCCGCAACAAGTCCCCCGACGCGCCGACGGCCTGACCTCACCCCCGACGACCCGCGTTGCCCCCTCCGCGCTGCCGCGCGCCCTCCCCCGGGCGGGGCGTTCTGACGCCGAGACACCACGTACACCGTGCGGAGTGCTCCGTACCGACACAGCCCCCCCGCGTACCAACACAGCCGTACGCGGTGACGAAACCCCATCGCGATCGTCGAGGCCCTGCCCTTGTCGGCTCGGCGCGGCCATGATTGTCCGCGCCGCGTCGGGAACTTGATCGCGCG
>JBILLI010000705.1:0-4039 GCA_044376155.1 Polyangiales bacterium | reverse complement strand
CTTCGCCCGCCACGCCCGCGAGGAGCAGACCGACCGCGTCGCGCCCGCGGCGGTCATCGTGGTCGAGGGGATCCTCGTGCTCGCGCTGGAGGCCGTGCGGGCGCGGCTCGACGTGAAGCTCTTCGTAGACACCGACCCCGACATTCGCCTCATGCGCCGCGTGCGACGCGACATCGAGCAGCGCGGGCGCACCTTCGCGCAGGTGCGGCAGCAGTACTACGAGACCGTGCGCCCCATGCACATCGCCTTCGTCGAGCCGTCGAAGCGCTTCGCCGACATCATCATCCCCGAGGGCGGCGAGAACCTCGTGGCGCGCGAGATGATCCTCGCGCTGATGCAGAAGTTCCTGCGCGAGCGCGTGCCGACGGTGTGACGGCCGCGGGGCGGTCGTGCGATAGTGCCGCCATGACCCGCGTGTTCGTCGCGGGCGCCACGGAGCCGTTGATCGCGCCCGACGGCGCCTCGCTCCTTCAGGTGCTGCAGTCCGCGAAGGTGCCCATTTCCACGAGCTGCGGGGGCGTCGCGACCTGCGCGCTCTGCCGCGTCACGGTCAAGTCGGGCCGTGAGCACCTCACCGCCCTGAACGGAGAGGAGCTCGTGCACCTCGGATCCGTCGCGAAGATCGTGGGGCTGCGCCTCGCGTGTCAGGCGCGCTGCGTCGGCGCCGGGGACGTGCACGTCGACGTGCCCGAGGTCGAAGACGTGGCCGCGCGCAAGGCGCGCAAGGCCGAGCGGCTGCGCCAGGCGAGACCGCCGCGGCGCTGATCGCGGGCAGAGGTGTGCGCTTCGTTGCACAGTCGCATCGGGCGGTGCGACCATCCTGGCGATGCGCCTCGGCCCCCTCGCCCTCGCCCTCGGTCTGCTACCCTCGGTCGCCCTCGCCGACCCGCTGCCCGTGCACGTCGCCGCGCCGCGCGGACGGGGCGCCGCAACGACCAACGGGGAGCGCCTCCAGGTGGCAGACGCCATCGCCGCCGTGCTCACCGAGAGCGCGCCCGAGGTGCTCAGTGGCACCGAGACGCGTACCCGCCTCGAGGCGCTGAACCCGTCGGCGACGCAGTGCGACGCGCTCGACTGCCTCACCAGCGTGACCCTGCCGCTGCACGCGCGGGCGCTGGTGATGGTCCGGCTCACCCGCACGCGCGAGACCGCGCGCATCGAGGTGCGGCTGGTGAACCTCCGCGGCGAGGTCATCGCCGAGCGCACCGAGCAGGACCTCGCGCCCACCCCCGCCGAGCTCACCGCGCTCGCGCGCCTCGCGGGGGGCTCCCTCGCCGAGGCCGTGCGCGCGCAGCAGCCCCTCGCCCCGACGCCCGCCCCGACGCCGCCTGCGCCGACGCCCGCCGTGGTCGCGCCGTTGCCCGTGGTGGCGCCGCCGACGCGGGTGGATCCGCCCGTGGTGATGCGGCGACGAATGCCCATGGTGATCGCCGGCGCGGGTGCGCTGGTGGTCGGGGTGGCGGCGCTGAGCGTGGGCGTCGCCGGGCTCGCGGGGGGAGAGCGGGTGACGCAGGCGCTGAGCGATGACCGGGTGCTCGTTGAGGGCCCCTCGCCGTTGAACTGGGTGTGGGTGGGCGCCGGGGTCGCGGCGATGGGTGTGGGCACGTGGCTGGTGGTCGACGGGATGCGCTTGCGCCCCGTGGGGATCACGTCGGTGGGACTGGTCCCGCTGCCGCAGGGCGCGGCCTTCACCGCCGCGGGGAGGTTCTGATGACGGTGCGAACGCTGAGCGTCGCGCAGGCCTTCGACGCGGTCCGCGAGGCGCCCGCGGGGTTCACCCGCGTGGTGGCCACCGACGCCGACGGCACGCTCTGGGAGGGCGACGTCGGCGACGCGCTCTTTCGTCTCGTGGTGGCGCGTGACGCCCTCTCGGACGCGTCGCGCGAGGCGCTGGCGTGGAGCTGCAGCGCGTGGTTGGGCGAGGTGCCCGCGTCTCCCGCGGCGCAGGCCGAGGCGCTCATCGCGGGGCACGGCGCGGGGCGCGTCGACATCCGCGACCTGTGTGACCTCGAGGCCGCGTGCGCGGGAGATCGCCCGCGGGCCGAGTTCGACGCGCTGCTCGGCGCCGTGGCGGCGGAGTTCGCCCGGCAGATGCGCGACGAGAGCGTGCGATTGCTCCGTGCGCTGCGCGACGAGGGCTTCGCCGTGCACGTGGTGACCGGGAGTCTCGGCGCGCTGGTGCACGCGACCCTCGACGCCGCGGGGGTTGCGGTCGACCGCGTGAGCGGCGGTGAGCTCGCGGTCCGCGAAGACCTGGTGACGTCACGACTGGTCGCGCCGATCCCGCTGCACGGCGGCAAGGTCGACGCGTTGCGCGCGGCGGGGCACTGGCCCGCGGCGGTGGGCATGGGCGACGGCGGGTGGGACGCGACCTTTCTTCGCGGGTGCGCGCTGCCGCTGCTGGTCCACCCCAAAGTCACGCTGTTCGCCGCGATGAAGGATCACCCCCACGTCGCTCGTCTCAGCGACGTTCCCATCATTTCCGCGGCGACGTAGCCCGCGGCACGGAGGTCGAGTCTATGGTTCGTCGCGCGCTGCTGGCGCTGGTCCTTGTCGCTGCCCCCCTCACCGCCGGGGCGCAGGAGTCTGCCGTGGCCTCGTTGCAGGGCGGGGGAGATCCCCAGCGCGCGCTGCAGCTCGGTCGCGCGCTGCGCCGCGCGGGGCGGTACGACGAGGCGCTGCGGGTCTTGCAACCGCTCGCGCGCGCGGCCGGGACGCGCACCGCCGCGGCCTGGGAGGTCGCCCGGGTGCGCTTCGACCAGGGGAACTTTCGCGCGGCGGAGACGGCCTGCCGCGCGTTCCCGACCAACGGTCCCGCGCGCAACGTCTGCATGTCCCGGGCGTACCTCGTGTGGCAGCGCGTGGCGCTCGCGAACCGCGCCATCACGGCCGCGTCGGCGGCGTCGCCCAACGACGGTGAGCTCCAGCTCGCCATCGCCGACGCGCGCCGCCTCGCCTCCGAGGTGCCCGCCAGCGAGGCGGCGTATCGCGCTGCGGCGCACGCACTTCCGGGACGTGCCGAGCCCCACGCGGGACTCGGCGCGCTCTACGAGATCGGCCGTCGCTACGACGACGCGGCGGCGGCGTACCGACGCGCGGTGGAGGTCGACGGCGACGATCCCGCCGCGCGGCTCGCGCTCGGGCGCTTTCTGCTGAAGCGTCAGGGCGACGCGGTCGGCGCGCTGCCGCACCTCCGCGCGGCGACGCAGGGACGTCTGCACTGGTCTGAGGCGCTGGCGCTCCTGGCGCAGGCGCAGATCGACACGGGCGCGGGCGCCGACGCGGTGGCGGCCGCCGAGGAGGCCGCGCGGCTGTCGCCCACGACGCCCGGGGTGCAGACCACCCTCGGTCGCGCGCGCTGCGCGGCGGGGCGGCACGCCGAGGCCGAGGCGCCGCTGCGCGAGGCGATCCGTCAGGTCGACACCGACGCCCTCGCGTGGATGACCCTCGCCGACGTGTTGGAGCGCACCGACCGAGCGCCGCAGGCGATGGAGGCCTGGGACGCCGCCATCGACCGCAGCCCTTCAGACCCCACGGCGCGCCTCCGCGCGGCGGCCCTCGCCCTCCGCACGCAGCAGTACCCCTTGGCCCGCGCGCAGCTTGAGCGCGTGCTGCAGGACCACCCCGAGAACGGCGAGGCCCAGGTGCTGCGCGCGCGCATCGCCCTCGCAGAGAGCGACCGCAACGCCGCCCGCGCGGCCATCGAGGCGGCGGAGCGCGCGACGGGGGTGGGCCCCGAGGTGATCCGTGAGCTGCGTGAGGCGCTGGAGCGCCCGGTGCGTCGCCCGCGACGCTGACGGCGGGACGCGCACCTCGTTGCCCGCGCGGTGCCTACCCATTGCCCAAACTGAACCTACACCTTCGCGGTGCGAGCCGAGGCGTGCGAGGGGTGAACGACGCGGTGCTTGCCGCCGGCTCCGCCCGTGCGGACGGCCCTTCGGGCCTGCACGGGCTGAACCCGGTGTCTGGAAGTGACCGCCCCTTCGGGGCTCACGAAGGCGCGTGCGCTGCGCGCACGGGAGGTGATCGAGGATCCTCG
>JBILLI010000115.1:0-14591 GCA_044376155.1 Polyangiales bacterium | reverse complement strand
GATGGACATCGCCCGCGCGGCCGAGACCTTCTCGGTGCTCTCGGTCGGTGACGCCCTCGCCTCGCAGGTGCCCGCGCTGCTGATCTCCGCCGCCTCGGGCATCGTCGTCACCCGCAGCGCCACGGGGGAGCCCATCGGTCGGGCCTTTGGCACCCAGCTCCTCGGGCGTCGACGCGCTGTCACCATGACCGCTGGAATCGTGACGCTCCTGGGCTTCATGCCCGGGATGCCCCTGCTCCCGCTGGCCGCCCTGGCCGGAGCTCTGATGTTCACCGCGCGGTCGCTGCCCAAGGACGGCGCGAGCGCCGGGACCTTGAAGCCCTCGGAGAAGGCCGACAGCGCGAAGCGCACGCCCCAGGACGAGATCGAGGCCGCGCTGCAGCTCGACATGCTCGCGCTGGAGGTGGGCTACGAGCTGGTGTCGGTGGTCGACACGACCCGCGGCGGCACGCTCCTCGAAAGGGTGGCCTCGCTGCGACAGCAGCTGGCCAAGGAGCTCGGCGTGGTGATCCCTCCGGTGCACGTCTGCGACAACCTTCAGCTCGGCGCGGATCAGTACCGGGTGCTGGTCCTCGGCGCGGAGATCGGCGTGGGACGGTGCATGGCCGGGCGCCTCCTCGCGGTGGACCCCACGGGCAGCGCGCCCGCCCTCGACGGCGAGCGCACCAAGGACCCCACCTTCGGCATGCCCGCGACGTGGATCCTCCCGCGTGATCGCGAGATCGCCGAGGCCCTGGGCTACACCGTGGTGGACCACCCCACGATCCTCGCGACGCACCTCGGCGAGCTCCTGCGCCACAACGCCCACCGGCTGCTCGGGCGGCAGGAGGCGCAGCACCTCCTCGACGTGCTCGCGCGCACCACGCCCAAGCTCGTCGACGACGTGGTCCCGAATCTGCTTTCGCTCGGAGACATCGTGCGTGTGCTGCGCAACCTCCTCCGCGAAGGGATCTCGATCCGCGACATGCGCTCCATCGTGGAGGGCCTGGCCGAGCTCGCCACACAGACCAAGGACCCCGAGCAGCTCACGGAGTCTCTCCGCGAGCGGCTCGCCCCGCAGATCACCGCGCGCTACCGCGCCGCCGACGGGAGCGTCACCGCGCTCGCCATGGACTTCCGCCTCGAGGAGATCCTCCGCCGCTCGCTGCGCGACATCGCGGGCGGTCAGGGCGGCGCGTTGGACCCGAACCTGCTTCGTGAATTGACCCAGGGGGCTGAGCGCGCCGTCGCCCGCTTCGCCGCCGAGGGCGCCACGCCCCTGCTCGTGGCCCCGCCCGATCTGCGCCGCTACGCCCGCGCCATCTTCGAGTGGAAGGTGCCGCAGCTCCACGTCGTCTCGTTCCGCGAAATTGAACCCACGGTGCCGCTCCGCGTGATGGACCGGCTCGGCACGAATCCCGCTTCGACCTGACCCTGAGGGAGGCTACACAGACATGACCACTCAACTCTTCCGCGCTCGAACCCTCGAAGACGCGCGCCGCGCGGCAGCGGCGGCGCTCGGCGACGACCTCGTGGTCGTGATGACCCGCAAGGTCCGCCGCGCGGGCATCGCCGGCCTCCTCGGTGGCAACGACTTCGAGCTCGTCGCGGAGCGCGCCCAGGCCCTCGCGGCCACCGGCACCGACGGCCGCGCCACGGCGCGGGCTCGCAACAACATCTTCTCCCCCGGGGTCTACGAGGCCACGCCGCCGCCCGCGGAGAACAACTCCGCGACGACCCGCAGCTCGCGCATCGTGCCGCGCACCGACCTCCGCGCGAAGCCCGGCGCGCGCAAGCCTCCGCCCAAGGCGCCGCCGCCCCCGCCGGAGGATCCGTACGCGCCCATTCGCGATGAGATCCGGCAGCTCCGCGAGCGGCTGCTGTCTCCGTCCATCCCCGTGGTGCCGCCCTCGGTGCTCGCCGAGCTCGCGATGATGCGCGACGCGGTGGAGCAGCTCACGCCCATGCCGAAGAAGTCCGACCGTCTGTCCGCGATGCTCCGCGCCCGCGGCATCGAGGGCAGCGCGGCTACGCAGATGCAGAAGTCGTTGCGCGACAAGGCCTCAGACGACGCGCCGGCCCTCGACGTGCTGCGCGACGCCATCGCCGAGGTCGTGCGCGTGGCCGCCTGGCCGCTGGCCAACGAGGGCCGGCGGGTGATCGCGCTGGTGGGCCCCACGGGCGTGGGCAAGACCACCACGGCGGCCAAGCTCGCGGCCCACGCGCGGCGCGACGGTCGGTCGGTGAGCCTCGTCGCGTGCGACCTCCACCGGGTGGGCGCGGTGGACCAGATCCGTCGCTACGCGGAGCTCATCGGCGCGCGCTTCTTCACCGCCCGCGACCGCATCGAGCTGCTGCGCGCCATCGAGGCCGCGGGCACCGACGTGGTGATCGTCGACACCGCCGGGCGCGCGCCGCGCATGGACGGCCTGGAGTCGACCCTCACCGCCGACAACTTCTCGAAGCACCCCGAGACCAAGGGCTACGCGCGGCACGTGCTGCTCTGCGTCCCGGCCTCGATGCGCGCGGGCGACGCCGCGCGGGTGGTGCGCAGCTACGGCCCCCTCACCCCGACGGCCATCGCCATCACGAAGATCGACGAGACCGAGACCCCCGCGGGCATCGTGCACGCCGCCGCCGCCGCGAAGCGGCCGGTGTCGGTGCTCTGCTTCGGCCAGCGCGTCCCCGAAGACATCGCGCCCGCGACCAGCGCCGCGGTGCTCGACCATGTGGCCCCTCGTACCCCCAGCACGGTGACGGCGTCATGAGCCTCGCGAGCGTCAAGCAGTCCATCCCCCTTCGCCCTCGCACCCTCGACCGCGCGGAGTACGAGCGCTACCAGCCGCTGGTGCGCCGCATCGCGATGCGCCTCGCGCGGCGGGTGCCCAAGACCATCTCGATGAGCGACCTCGTGAGCTGCGGCTGGCTCGGGCTCATGGAGGCCTTCACCCGCGCCGCGCCCGAGATGCCCGGCGAGGAGTTCGAGGCCTACGCGTCGTACCGCATCCGCGGCGCGATGCTCGACTACCTGCGCAGCCTCGACTCGGCCACGCGCGAGATGCGCCGCACCTCGCGCCGCCTCGCCCGCACGCTCAAGGACCTGCAGCGCAGCCTCGGCCGCGCGCCCACCGAGGACGAGACCGCCCGCGCGATGGGCGTGACCCCCGCGGAGTACCAGAACGTGCTCACGCGCGTCGCCACGGCCGGCATGAGCCGCCTGGAGCTCATGGACTTCGACCAGTCGGAGATCGAGAGCCACTCGCAGCCCGTCGACGACGAGGTCTCGCGCCGCGAGGTGGCCTCGCTGCTCTCGCAGGCCATCACCACGCTGCCGCCGCGGCTGCAGCAGGTGCTCGCGCTGTACTACCAGAAGGAGTGCACCCTGAAGGAGATCGGCGCGGTGCTCGGCGTCACCGAGTCGCGCGTGTCGCAGCTCCACACCGAGGCCGTGCACCGCCTGCGCGCCAGCATGGGGAGGGAGTAGCCATGAGCGAAGGCATCTACGCCGCGCTCTCGGGCGCCGTGGCCCAGGCCCAGGCACTCGACACCGTGGCCGCGAACCTCGCGAGCTCGGGCACGCAGGGCTACCAGCGCATGCGCACGGTGTTTCGCGAGGTCCTCGCGGGCACCTCGCCCGACGGCGCGCCGCTGCGGTACACCCAGATCGCGGCGTCGCCCACCGACACCACGCCGGGCGCGCTGCGGGCCACAGGGCGCATGTCCGACGCGGCCCTGCCTCCGGGGTGCTACCTCTCCGTGATGACCCCCCAGGGTGAGCGCTACACCCGCGCGGTCTCGCTCCAGGTGCGCGCCGACGGGGCCATCGTGAACGTCTCGGGGCACGCCGTGCTCGGCGACAACGAGCAGCCGCTGCAGGCGCAGGCGGGCGTCGGCCCGTTGGAGATCCGGGCGAACGGCACGGTGGTGCAGAACGGCAACGACAACCCCATCGGCCGCCTGAAACTCGTGCGCTTCGAGAACGCGTCGAACCTCACGCACGAGGGCTCGATGCTCATGGCCGCGGGCCCCGAGACCGGCGACCCCGTGCCCAGCACCACGCCGGTGGTGGCGGGCAGCGTCGAGGAGAGCAACGCCTCGGTGGTCGCCGCGATGAACGACATGGTCGCCGCCACCCGCACCTTCGAGGCCTTTCAGCGGGTCATTGACACCTTTCGCGACGCCGACCGCCGCGTCGTCAGCACCGTGCCTGGCACCGGCTGAGGGCGCGCTACGCGAGGTCGCGCGTCTCGGCCACCCGCGTCGCGAGGAAGGTCGGCGCGGCCGCGTAGAACAGCACGACCGCGAGCGAGACGGGCCACGGCGGCGCGCTGACGTGGCCCGTGGCCGCCTCGGTCACCAGCCCCTCGACCCCCGCGAGCCAGCCGATGTGCGCGAAGAGCGACATATACTTGAAGCCCGCCACGAGGTTCGGCAGCGCCCCCTCCACCACCAGCAGGATCGCCGCGGCCACCACCACGGGGTGCTTCGGCGTGAGCACGCCGACCCCCAGCGCGAGGCCCGCGAGGCCGACGCCCTCGAGCGCGAAGGCCAGCGGGATGCGCAGCAGCGCGCCCACGGTGGCATCGCCCGTGAGCGCGTAGGCGACGGCGAGGAGCATGCCCGCGAGGCCCAGGATCAGCGCGCAGAGCAGCGCGTTGGCCACGAACTCGCCCACGATGACCGACCACCGCGGCACGGGCCGGGTGAACCAGTAGACCATCGTGCGGCGCTCGAAGGACTCGCCCACCACGCCGGCGACCAGCGAGATCGCCAGGAGCGGCGCGGCCACCCACGAGGCCAGCGGCGCCGCCGCCCCGAGCGCGCCGTATCCCGCGGCCCCCAACGCCCCGCCGATGAGGGCGGGCACGAAGGCCACGGCGGCGAGGCCCCAGGTGCTCGGCCGGCGCGAGGCGCGGAGCAGCGAGGTGCGCGCGACCACCGAGATGGCGCTCACGACGCACCCGCCGCGTGCAGGCCGCGCGGCCCCGCCGTGAGGTAACGGAACACCGCCGCGAGGTTGTCGTCGGGGGAGGTCAGCCCGCGCAGGGTGACCCCGAGCTCCAGCGCGACCCGGGGGATCTGCGCGTAGCACTCGTCGGGTGAATTGGTTTGGAGCTCCAAGCCCTCAGGCTCGCGCACGGTCACCGATCGCACCGAGGGGAGCGCCACCAGCGCGGCCGCGAGGCGCCGGGGCGCGTCGCAGGTGAGCGACACGTGGTGGGGGTGTCGGTCGATGAGCGCGCGGATCGCGTGGAGGTCGCCCTGCGCGAGGAGCTGCCCCTGCCAGAGCACCACGATCTCGCGGGTCATCGCCTCGACCTCGTCGAGGATGTGGCTCGACACCACCACCGTGCGCCCCTGCGCGCCGAGCTCTTGAATGAGCTGCACCATCTGCGCGCGGGCGAGCGGGTCGAGGCCGGTCATGGGCTCATCGAGGAGCACCACCGCGGGGTCGTGGAGCAGGGCCTGCGCGAGCTTGGTGCGCTGCCGCATGCCCTTGGAGTAGGTCGACACCCGGCGGTCCATGGCCTTCTCGAGGCCCACCTTCACGAGCACCGCGCGGGCGCGCTCGGCGGCCTGGGCGCCGCTCATCCCGTGGGCCTCGGCGAGGGCGCGCACGAACTCGAAGCCCGTGAGCTCCTCGAAGAAGACCTCGATTTCGGGCGCGTAGCCGATGCGGCGAAAGGTGTCCTGGTCGGGCACGCGGCGGCCGAAGACCTTCACCTCCCCGCGGCTCGGCGCGATCTCGCCGGTCATCACCTTGAGGAAGGTGCTCTTGCCCGCGCCGTTGGGTCCGAGCAGCCCGGTGATGCCCGGGCGCAGCGTGAGGCTCACCTCGCGCAGCCCGAGCACCGGCCCGTACCACTTCGACACCGCGGCGTACTCGATCACGGCGTCGCTCATCCGCGCACCACCTCCGCGTGGGACAGACGCCACGCCGCGAGGGCCAGCGGCAGCGCGCACCACGCGAGCGTCGAGAGCCCCGGGACCATCGCCGACGCGCCGTGCAGCCGCCCGTCGCCGAGCACCTGCCCGAGGAGCATCGCGGTGCCGCCGGAGAGGTCCATGCCCGCCAGCCATCGGCGGTCGGTGGCCGCCGCGAGGATGCTCCCGGCGAGCATGGTCCCGATGACCAGCGCGAGGAACATCGCCTGCGCGATGCCGCGCCGCCGCGAGAGCGACGACACCCCGAGGCTCAGCGCGCCCAGCGCCGCCGCGCGCAGGAGCGTGGGCAGCAGGGACTTCGCGAACACCGCGGCCATCTCCACCGCGCGTCCGCTCACCCCGGCGCGCACGCCGCAGAGCAGCAGCAGGGTGCTCACCGAGGCCACCGCGGCCCAGAGCGTCGCCGAGATCATCCGCCCCGCGAGGTACTGGGCGACGGTCACGGGGCGGGAGAAATGAAACTGAAACGCCCCGGCGTTGAGGTCGGCGGAGATGGCCGGCGCGCCGCACTGGAGCACCAGCAGGAGCGAGGGGAGGAACTGCATCCGCATCGCCCACACCGCCGCCTCGCCGTCGCCCGCGAGCATCGCCTGCGCCAGGTCGACGGCGCCCCTGGCCTCGCCCTCCATCATCGAGGTGAAGCCCCACTTCACGCCCCCCGCCGCCGCGGCGATGACCGCGAAGAGCAGGGCGGCGAGGAGGCTGAGGCGCACGCCGCGCTGCCGCCACTGGGTGATGAGCGCGTAGCGGGCGATGACCAGAACGCGCCACGCGGGCGCGCGGCGGGCGCCTTCGTAGCGTCGGTAGGCGAGGTCATGGATCACCCCCGCGCCGTGCGGGGTCGGGGTCGTGTGGGTCATTGCAGCAGCCGCAGGAATGCGTCGTCGAGGGTGGTCCGATGAGGGCTGAGGTGTCGCACCTGGAGGTTCGCCGCGAGGGCCGCGCGCCAGATCACCGTGGGGTCGCCGGGCGTGGGCGTGCGCGCGACGAGGTTCGACCCCTCGACGGAGAGCACCTCGCACGACGCCGCGGTGAGCGCCGCCGCCAGCGCCGCCGCGTCGCCCTTCACCCGCACGCTCCACGCGCGATCGTCGCCGCCGAGCAGCTCGCGTAGCGGGGTCGACGCCATCAGCTTGCCCCCGGCGAGGACCACCACGTGGTCACACACCCGCTCGACGTCCGCGAGGATGTGCGTCGACAGCACCACGTCGCACCCGCGCCGGCGCTTGAGGTCACCGACGAGGGCGAGCATCTCCTCGCGGGCCTGCGGGTCGAGCCCATTGGTGGGCTCGTCGAGGAAGAGCAGGTCGGGGTCGTGCACGATGGCCGCCGCGAGCTTCGCCTTTTGCCGCAGCCCGGTGGAGTAGCTCTGCACCGGGAGGTACCGCTTGTCGTCGATGCCCACGTGAAAGAGCGCCCCGTGCGCGCGCTCCACGGCCTCGCGCGGCGGCAACCCCGCGAGCTCGGCGCCGTACGCGCACAGCTCCACCGCGGTCATGTCGGGCAGGTGCGCGTCGTCTTCGGGCATGTAGCCCACCCGCGCCCGCACGCCCGTGGGGTTGCGTTGCGGGTCCTCGCCGAGCACCTCGACCCGCCCCCGCGTCGGGGCCGTGAGCCCGAGCAGGATCTTCAGCAGCGTGCTCTTGCCCGCGCCGTTGGGCCCGAGCAGCGCGGTGCGACCGGGCGGGATCTCCAACGTGACATCGTCGAGGGCCGTGACCCCCTCGTAGCTCCGCGTGAGCCCGTTGACGCGTACCTGCACCGCGCGGAGGCTACGTCGCTGACGTCGTCGGGCGCAACGTTCCGTCCGGTTCGCGCGGCGATGCGGCCTCGGCGCGACACCCGCGACACCCGCGCGACACCCGCGCAACGCGCGCGCGGCCGTGTCCCGCGGGGTCTTCGCGTTGCATACTCCGCGGGTCGTGCGCATCACCCTCGCCTCGCTCTCGCTGCTCGCCGCGTGCTCGTCCTCCACCTCGCCGTCGGCCACCGACGCGTCGCCGCCCGATGCCCGGGCAGACGTCACCGACGCCCGGTTGGCCGACGCCGCGTGCGCCGTCACCGCCCCCGCCGACCCGCTGGTCGTGCGTGTCGAGAGCGGCCTCCTGCGAGGCGCGGTGGAGGGCGAGTCTCGTCGCTGGCTCGGCGTGCCCTTCGCGGCGCCCCCCGTGGGCACGTTGCGGTGGCGGGCGCCGTCGCCCGTGGGCGCCTGCTGGGAGACGCCCCGCGACGCCACGGAGTGGGCCCCCGCGTGCCCGCAGGTGCCGCAGTCGCAGGGCGTGGCCTTCGATCCCAACGCCGCCATCGTGGGCCAGGAAGACTGCCTCACCCTCAACGTCTGGCGCCCGGTCGCAGACGCCCCAGGCCCGCGGCCGGTGATGGTCTTCATCCACGGCGGCGGCAACGTCGTGGGCTCCGCGGGAGAGTCCAGCAACGGCCAGCGTCTGTTCGAAGCGTCGCGCCTCGCGTCCAGGGGCGGCGTGGTCGTGGTCACCCTGCAGTACCGCCTGGGTCCGCTCGGCTGGTTGAGCCACCGTTCGCTCGACGGCGTGACGAACCTCGCCCTGCTCGACCAGATCGCCGGGCTGCGCTGGGTGCAACGCAACATCGCCGCCTTCGGGGGCGACCCCAGTCGGGTGATGCTCTTCGGCGAGAGCGCCGGCGCGGTGAACACCTGCGCGCTGCTCGCGTCGCCACCCGCGGTGGGGCTCTTCGCCCGCGCGGCCATCCAGAGCGGGAGCTGCACCTACACCCAGTCCGCCGAAGACGCTGCGGCGCAAGGGGATCGATTCGCCCAGGCGACGGGCTGCGCCGCGGCGACAGACCCCGGCGCATGCATGCGCGCCCTCTCGGTGGAGCAGGTGCTGCGCGCGCTCCCGGCGCCGGTGAACATCTCCGGGCTCGGCGCGACCGAGGCGGCGCGCTGGGGGCCGGCGCTCTCGCCCGCGACGCTGCCCGAGCGGCCCTTCGACGCGATGCTCGCGGGGCGGCACCACCGCGTGCCGGTCATGGTCGGGCACAACACCGAGGAGGTCGGCCTCGCGGTGCCCGCGATCGCCAACGAGCAGGCCTACGTCGCCGCGCTCACCTCGATCGTGGGCGCCACCGCGGCGAACCGCATCGCGCAGATCTACTCCGTGGCGCGGTTTCGCACCCCGCGCGCCGCGCTGGTGCAGGTGCTCACCGACGCGCGCTTCGGCTGTCAGGCGAGGGCGGCGGCGCGCGCGGCGCACGCGGGGGGATCACCCACCTGGCGCTACCTCTTCGCGCAACCCCTCGAGTCGGCGATGCCCGCGGTGCGCGCGCTGGGCGCGTGGCACGGCCTCGAGTTGCTCTACGTGTTCCAGCACATGGCCCGCTTCGGCGCGGGCGTCGCCCCTGGCGACCTCGCCGCCGAGCGCGTCGTGCTCGACGCGTGGACCCGCTTCGCCGCCGCGGGTGACCCCGGCGGTGACACCCCGTGGCCGCGCTACGCGTCGGGCATGGAGCCCACCCTGCGCATCGCGGCGACCCCCGCGGTGGAGCAGGGGTGGCGCAACGCCGAGTGCGACGGGTGGGACACCGCGCTGATGATCAGTCCGCCGGTGCCGTGACCTTCGTGACCTCGTCGCGCTCCTTGAGCAGCGACGCGAGCCACACCGCGAGCTCGCGCCGACGTCGCGCGTAGCTCACCGGCCCCACCTCGCCCGCCGCCTGCTGGCGCGCGAGCTCCTCGGCCTCGGCGAGCACCCGGTCACGCTCGGCGTCGAGCGACGCGAGGCTGCGCGCACGACCGCGCCGACCGCGCCCGAGGCTCATCCCCAGGGCCGCGAGCACCAGCGCGCCCGCCGCGACCGCCGCGGCCTCCCGGGCCGGACCCGCCGCCCGTGGGATCCCCCCGAGCGTCACGCGCACCGACTCCACCGCGGGGTCCGTCGGTCGTCGCTCGACCCCCGTCACCAGGATGCGGTCGCCGTTGCGCTCGTGCAGCTGCGCCGCCGGCATCCCGCTCACGGTGAGGGTGAGCCCGTGGGGCGCCTCGGACGCGACCGTCGCGCTCACCACGGGCAGCGGCAGGCCCGCGTCGAAGACGAAGTCTCCCCCGCGAAGACGGAGCTGATATTGGAACACCACGTCGATCGGCGCCTCGCTGGTGGGCGCGATGGCCCCGCGCAGCACCGCCGCGCCGCCCTCTTCTTCGAGGCGCACGTCGGCCATCATGGGCGCGGTCTGAAACGCCGTGTACCCCGTCGGGAGGCGAAAGCGCAGCCCCCCCTCGGGCGCGAAGGCCCGGGGCTCAGGGGTCACGCCGCCGAGCGACATCGCGCTGAGGTTCACGATGCGCATGCGCTGCACGACCGTGAGGCGCTCGTCGCGAAAGTGCAGCTCGAAGCGCGCGTCCCAGAGCAGGGTACCCCGCGCGTCGCGGGAGACGTCGTAGCGCACGAGCTGGGCGCGCACGCCGCGGCGCGGGGTGAGCTGAAAGGGCGTCGCCGAGAAGCGCACGCCCTCGCGCTCCACGCTGAGCCGGTATGCCACGCTCTGCCCCGTCGCGAGGCCGGAGAAGCGCACCACGCCGTTGGGGCTCGCGCGTCGCTCGACCGCCGGGCCCGGCTCGCCGCCCTGCATCGAGCCGAGCCGCACCAGGGCCTCGGGCACGGGGTTGCCGCGCGCGTCGACCACCTGCGCCTCGACGTCGCCCGGCGGCATTTCGTCTCGCTCCTCGACCTGCGTGCGGGGGAGGTCGGGGCGGTTCAGCTCGGTGGCGCCGTGGGGGTTGCCGCCCGCCGTCACCTGCGGGTGACCGGGCGGCAGCTGCGCGTCGGGCGCGACGGGTCCCGGATGCGGATCTTCTTGCACCCCAGCGTCTTGTGCGCGCACAGGGGCGGCCGAGAGCGTCAGCATGGCCGCCGTGAGGGCGCTGATGAACCGCCCGCCGCGCGGGGAGACCTCAAGCCGTCGCATCGCGAACCTCTTCCTCGACCCGTGCGCCGCAGCGCTTGCAGAACAGTGCGTCGGTGTCGTTGCGGGTACCGCACGCGGGGCACGCGCGGTCGCGCGCGGTCGCGGCGACCACCGAGGGCACCTCCGCATCGGGCGCAGGCTCCGCGGCGGGCGCGGGCTCGGGCTCGGCGGCGGGGGCGCCGGTCGCGCGTCGCTCGGCCTCGGTGAGCAGCGACTCGGCGGCGTCGCGCCAGGCCTGCACGCCTTCGTCGAGGCTCGCCAGCGCGGCGCGGGCCTCGGCGCGGTAGCGGACCTCAAGCTGCGCGTAATCGGCCTCGTCGAGGCGGCCGATGGAGCGCTCGAAGGCGATGTCTTTGAGCGCGCGCAGCGCGGCGTTCTTGCGTGACTCCAGCGACGCGAGGCGGGAGGCGTCATCGTCGTCGTGATCGGCCGGAGCGGCGGGGTCGACGAGGCTCCGCAGGGCCTCCCAGAAGAGCAGCACCGCCGCCGCGAGCGCCGCGAAGGCGAGCCACAGCGCGACCGCAGCGCCGCCACGCAGGGCACCGACGACGCCCGCGCCCGTGAGGGTCACGGCCAGGAGGGCCCACGGGATGTAGCGCGCCCAGGGGCGCTCGGGGTCGGCGCTCACGCGGCCTCCGCGGGGTCCGCCGCGGCGCGTTCTCGACGGGCGCGCAGGGCGGCCTCGGCGGCGCGGGAGGCGTCGGGCCACATCGCCACCATCACCCCGAGGACCATCACCACGCCGCCGAGCCAGAGCCACACGGTGAGCGGGTTCAGGAACGCCTTGAAGTGCCCCACGCGGGTGTCGGCGTCGATGGAGGCCATCACCACGTAGAGGTCCTCGCGGAGAGTCGTGGTGATGCTGACCTCGGTCGTGGGCATCTCCTGCCGCGCGGTGTAGACGAAGCGCGCGGGAGAGATCTGGCCCACCTCCCGCCCGGCGCGGAACACGGTCAGCTTGCCGTGCACCTCGCGGCGGTTGGGGTCGCGGCGCATCTCGGGGCGGTCGTAGCGCAGGGTGTAGCGACCGAGGCGAAAGCTCTCGCCGGGGCTCAGCGTGGCCTCGGCCTCGGAGCGAAACGCCGCGCCGACGAAGCCCACCATCATCATCGCGAACCCGAAGTGCACGATGTACCCGCCGTAGCGTCGGCGGTTGCGCGAGACCAGCCGCGAGAGGGCCACCGGGGCCGACTCGCCCCGCGCCTTCGACCGCGCCGCGGCGCCGCGCCAGAACTCCTGCGCGAGCGCGGCGACGTTGAACGCGACGAGCGACGTGGCCAGCGCGGGGAGATGCCCATCGACCCAGGCGAGGGCCCGACCGACGTTGATCCGCCCGAAGACCACGCTGCCGACGCCGATCACCGTAACGTTGTCGAAGATGGGGTCGATCTGAATGACCGCGGGGAACCCGAGTCTGCGGCCGAAGACGATGTGCGCCACGAGCGCTGTGGCCCCGGCGATGAGGGGCCCGCGGAAGGCCTCGGCGAGGAGCTTCGGCGTGCCCTTACGCCAGGGCGTGAGGGTGCCGACGCCCATGAGCCCGAAGAGCAGCACGCCCGCGGGCGCGAGCCAGGCGTTGTAGAAGCTCGGGCCGACGGTGAGCCGGTCGTTCCAGAGCCACTCGCTGACCTTGGGCCAGGTCGTGGCGAGGGCGATGAACACGCAGATGCCGAGCAGCAGCCAGTTGTTCATGACGAACATGGCCTCGCGGCTGAGCACGGCGTCGAAGTGCGCGGGGCGGCGCAGCGCGGGCAGGCGCCAGATCACCAGCGCGGTGCAGGCCAGGATCAGCAGGCCCATGTACCAGACGAAGTAGATCCCGATCTCGCTCTGCGCGAAGGAGTGCACCGACGAGATGAGCCCCGAGCGCGTGAGGAAGGTGCCGAAGATCGTGAGGAAGAACGACCCGAGGAGCAGGGAGACGTTCCAGACCTTGAGGATGCCGCGGCGCTCCTGGGTCATCACCGAGTGCAGGTACGCGGTCGTCGTCCACCACGGGAGGCACGCGGCGTTCTCCACGGGGTCCCAGGCCCAGAAGCCGCCCCAGCCGAGCTCCTCGTAGGCCCAGAGCATGCCGAGCACGTTGCCGATGGTGAGGAACATCCACGCGAAGAGCACCCAGCGGCGCGCGGCGATGATCCACTCCTCGTCGAGGCGGTTGGAGATCAGCGCGGCGACGGCGAACGCGAAGGGCACGGCGCAGCCCACGAAGCCCGCGTAGAGGCTCGGTGGGTGGATCGCCATGTAGAAGTTCTGCAGCTGGGGGTTGAGCCCCTCGCCGTCGGCGGGCGGCGCCCCGAAGCTCGCGGCGAAGGGGTTCGCGGCGAAGGCCATGAGCACGCCGAAGAACATCACCACGCTCATCAGCGTGGCGATCACCCACGGCGCGAGCTCGCGGTGCCGGGCCTTGAGCCAGAGCACGCACACGGACGTGTAGAGCGAGAGCAGGAAGGTCCACCAGAGGAGCGAGCCGTCTTGCCCGCCCCAGAGCGCCGCCACCGTGTAGGCGAAGGGCATCGAGCGGTCGCTGTAGTGGGCGACGTAGCGGATGCGAAAGTCGTGGGAGAGAAAGCCGTACAAGAGCAGGAGCACGTCGAGGCCGATGAGCGCGCAGGTGCCCAGGGCCGCGAGTCGCGCGGCGCGGAGCAGCCTCGGCGCGGCGCCGCGGTGGTCGACCCCGGCCATCACCGCGAGCGCGAACGCGCCGGCGGCGGAGACGAGGAAGGCGTAGAGAACACCTGTGCCAAACGCGGGGATACCCGCGTCGAAGGGGGCCGGTTCCATGGATCGTGGAACCTACGGGCCGCAGGGTGCGACGGTCAATCGCCGCGAGCGAGACCGACGCAGCTCAGCCGCCGCCCTTGCGCTTCTTCGGGGTGTTCAGCGCGGCCTTGAGGTCCTTGGCGGACTTGAAGCGCACCGTGTTCGAGGGCGGCACGGCGATGGACTCTCCCGTCTTGAGGTTGCGCGCGGTGCGCGCGGCGCGCTGCTTCACGGAGAACGTGCCGAAGCCGCCCAGGCGGATCGAGTCGCCCTTCTTGAGGCCCGCGACGATGGTCGCGATGAGGTCGTTCACGAACGCCGTGGCTGCGCGGCGCGTGAGCTCGGGGTGAGCGCCCAGGAGATCGTCCACCAGATCACGTCGGCTGATCGTCATGGCGCGCAGTATCGTTGACCTCGCGGGCGACGAAAAGACCTTTCGACGGCCGAGCCTACGCCCCGCTGCGCGGAGTCACACTCCGTCGCGCTTGCCCGTCGTCGCCGGACGTGAGTAGGGTCTGCGCCCCCCAACAAGGACGCATGAGCACGGTGACGCAAGAGCAGGGCGCGGGTCGCAGGGCCTTCCTCGACGGTGACAAGGCCCGGCAGGTGCTCCGCCTCGCGGGTCCGGTGATCCTCGCGATGCTGACGCAGACCGGGGTGAACGTGGTCGACACGTACTTTATCGGGCAGCTCCCCCGGGAGATCGCGGTCGATGGGCAGTTCGCCCTCACGCCGTCCCTGATGTTCCTCTGGGCCGTGGGGGGGTTTCTGTCAGCCATCTCCGTGGGCACCCTGTCGACCACGGCGCGGCGCTTCGGCGAGGGCAAGCTCGAAGAGGCCGGGGCCGTGCTCCCGAACGCCGCGGTGGTCGCGCTCGTGGGCGGCGCGGTGGGCACCGTGGTGGGGTGGTACCTCCTCCCCTCGGCGTTCGGGCTGCTGTCGTCGAACGAGAACGTCGT
>JBILLI010000704.1:0-4077 GCA_044376155.1 Polyangiales bacterium | reverse complement strand
ATATCCGCCCGGAGGCTGGCCGAAGCCACCACCCGGAGGCTGGCCGAAGCCACCACCCGGAGGCTGGCCGAAGCCACCACCCGGAGGCTGGCCGAAACCACCACCCGGAGGCTGGCCGAAACCACCACCCGGAGGCTGGCCGAAACCACCGCCCGGAGGCTGGCCGAAGCCGCTGGCCGACGCGTCAGGGGCCTGGCCGAAACCACCCTGCTGGGGCTGACCGAAACCACCCTGCTGGGGCTGACCGAAACCACCCTGCTGGGGCTGGCCGAAACCACCCTGCTGGGGCTGACCGAAACCACCCTGCTGGGGCTGACCGAAACCACCCTGCTGGGGCTGGCCAAAGCCGCCCGGACCCTGACCGAAGCCACCGGGGGGTTGTCCGCCGCCCGGACCACCGCCCCAACCACCACCAGGATTGCCCGCCATGACACGTACCGCCTTTGCTGTGAGAACGAAGTTGCGGTCGCGGCGCGACCACGCCGGGGCATCGTACAACCAACCTCCGGCGTGAACCAGAACGCGGTGGACATTCCCCGGCGTCGCCGAGAAGCACCGAGTCTCGATGCATCGATTGGATTGCATCACGGGGGAGCGTCAGCCACGATGTTCGGCCCCCGCGCATGAGCGTTGACCCCGCATCCGACGATCCCTGGATCGATCGGGTCACCTTGCAGAGCCTGCTCCCGTTGTGTCCCCCGGAGTTCCTCGGGGCAGCGCTGGAGCATGAGTTCTCGTATGCGTCGCCGCCTGCCCTCGACGGCCCCTTCGCGGTGCGCGCGAGCTTCGTGAACAACGTCGCGCCGGGGCCCGCGTGGCGCGGCCTGCGGGTCTCGCAGCCCAAGCTGGTGAGCATCCGCGCGGAGTTCGTGGTGAGCGCGCGCCGGCTGCTCTCGGTGTCGCTCTCGTGCGCGTGCGGGCGCCCCGCGGCCTCGTGCCCCCACGGCCTCGCGCTGCTCGTCGACCTCGCGGTCTCGCCCGCCCTGCGGCGCGCGGTGATGCAGGGGAGCGTGACCCCCGCGGTGCTCGAGGCCCTGCCCGCGGCGCGGGTGAGCGCGCGGGGGGAGTTCTCCGTGGCGCGCCTCGTCGACGCGTGGATGCAGCTCTCCCCGCGAGGCGACGCCGTGGCGTGGGAGCTCCTGCTCACCGTGCTCGACGGCGGCCGCGGCGGGCGCGAGGGCGTGGCCTCGCTGGAGCTTCGCCTGCGCGACCCCGCCACCGGCGCGATGCTGAACCCCTTGCGCCCCAAGGGTTTGACCGACGCCGAGGTCTCGCTCCTGGCCCTCGGCGAGCCCCTCTCCCGCGGGCGCATGGGCTACGGCTTCGTGGGCGCGCGGGCCGCGGTGCTCCTGCGGCTGCTGCGCGACGATGGTCGCCCCGTGGTCCTCGACGGAGGGGAGGTGGCGCGCTTCTCGGAGACCCCTGCGGCGCTGCGCATCGAGCGCGCGCGGGTGCCGCGTGCCGAGGTCGCGGTGGGGGCGGAGCTCTCCACGGCGGCGTCGGTCGAGGCGCTGGTGGCGCGGTGGTCCGCGGAGGGGGACGAGGGCTTCGACCTGGGCGCCGCGGAGGTGGTGCTCTTCGTGGGCCCGGCGCCGCAGGTGTTCGTGCCCACCCGGGGGGCGTTCTACCCGGTCGCGCGCGGGGTCGATCAGGGCGTGGCCCTCTCGATGCACCAGCGCCCCGCGATGCTGCTCCCCGACGGGCGCGCGGCCGACGCCTACGCCCGCCTCGCCGACGTGGTGAGCGGGCGCAGCGTGGCGCTGCCGCCGCCCGAGCGCATGGGATTGGGCCCGCGGGAGACCCCCGAGGTGGTGGTGCTGCTGGAGGGCACGGCCCTCGATGTCACCGCCCGGGCCGAGGCGCGGTACTCCTTCGGCGCGCGCGCGCTGGGGGCGGCGCCCGACCCCGAGGAGCGCGTGCGGCGCGACCTCGCCCGCGAGGAGAGCGCCCGCGCCCGCATCGAGGCCGCAGGGATGCGCTTTCACGCCGGGGTGTGGCGCGCCGAGGGCGACGAGGCCGCGGCGCTGTGGTCCCGCGGGCTGGCGATGCTGCGCGGGGCCGAGCCCTTCGCGATGACCGTGCGGGTGAGCGACGCGCTGCGGGGTGTGGTGGTGCGCGCGCCCGCCCGGGGCGCCGTGCGGGTCGCCCTGCGCGGCAACCTGCTCGACGCCACGGCGGTGTTCCGCACCGACGACGACACCCTCGTGGACATCGCCCGCATCCGCGAGGCGCTGGCGAAGAAGCGGCGGTGGGTGGCCCTCGACGACGGCACGCTCACCGAGATCCGCGGCGAGGTGCGCACGCTGCTCGAGGAGTTCGACGAGGGCACCCGCGACCACGCGGACCGCGACGGCGCCGCCCAGGCCACCATGCCCGTGCAC
Organism: Polyangiales bacterium; assembly: GCA_044376155.1. Taxonomy (GTDB): domain Bacteria; phylum Myxococcota_A; class Polyangia; order Polyangiales; genus JAWKRB01. Next base: position 1,696 of record JBILLI010000704.1, on the reverse strand, counting down.
CAGCTCGGGCGGGTCTCGCGCTGGGTCGACCTCGGCCTCGACGCGCGCCTCGACGACGCCCTCACCGCGCTCCGGGGACGTCTCCGGGCGCAGGCCGTGTCGGACGAAGCCCTTGTGCCGCAGGGGCTTCAGACCACCCTGCGGCCGTATCAACGACAGGGCCTCGCGTGGCTGCAGTTCCTGCATGCGCTGGGGGCGGGGGGCGTGCTGGCCGACGACATGGGCCTGGGCAAGACCGTGGTGACCCTGGCGCTGCTGCTGTGGCGCAAGGAGCGCGACGGGTCGGCCCCCTCGCTGGTGGTGGCGCCGACGAGCGTGGCGGGCAACTGGGTGCGCGAGGCCGCGCGCTTCGCCCCGGCGCTGCGGGTGCTGTTGCTGCACGGTCCGAAGCGCGCACGGGAGGCCGAGGAGATCGCCGCGGCCGACGTGGTGGTGACCACCTACGCGCTGCTGCGCCGCGACCTGCCGGTGCTGCAGGGCGTGCGCTTTCGCCTGGTGGTGCTCGACGAGGCGCAGCAGGTGAAGAACGCCGGGGCGCAGAGCACGCAGGCCGCGCGGGCGCTCGACGCCGAGTCGCGCGTGGCCCTCACCGGCACGCCCGTGGAGAACCGCCTCGGGGAGCTGTGGTCCATCATGGACCTGTGCAACCCGGGGATGCTGGGGAGCGCGCGGTCGTTCGCGTCGAAGTACGAGCGGGCGATCATCGCGCAGCCCGGGGGCGAGGCGGCGGAGCGACTGCGCGCGTTGGTGCGCCCCTTCGTGCTGCGCCGCACGAAGCGCGAGGTGCTCACCGACCTGCCGCCCCGCGAGGACATCGACGTCGCCTGCACCCCGGGCACGCGCCAGCGCAAGCTCTACGACGCGCTGTCGTCGATGGTGCGCGCCGAGGTCGACACCAAGGTGCGCGCGGTGGGCCTCGCGCGCAGCGGGATCACCGTGCTCACGGCGCTGCTCCGCCTGCGGCAGATGGCGTGCGACCCGCGGCTCGTGGATCCCTCCCAGCCCGCGGCGCTGAGCGCGAAGCGACAACGCTTTCTGGAGCTCATCTCGGCGCTGGTGGAGGAGGGACGGCGGGTGCTGGTGTTCTCCCAGTTCGTCGAGCTGCTCACGCTCTGGCGCGAGGACCTCGACGCGCAGGGCATCGCCTACGAGTACCTCGACGGCCGCACCAAGGATCGCGACGGCGCCGTGGCGCGCTTTCAAGAGGGCACCGCGCCGCTGTTCCTGATCTCGCTGAAGGCCGGGGGCACGGGGCTCAACCTCACCGCGGCCGACACGGTGATCCACTGTGATCCGTGGTGGAACCCCGCGGTGGAGGAGCAGGCCAGCGACCGCGCCCACCGCATCGGACAGACCCGCGCGGTGACGGTCTACCGCCTCATCGCCCGGGGCACCGTGGAGGAGCGCATCGAGGAGCTCAAGCGCCGCAAGCGCGCCCTCGCCGACGCGGTCGTGAGCGCCGACGCGGGGGCTCTGCGCGGGCTCAGCGAGGAGGACATCACCCTGCTCCTGGGCGCCGCCGAGACCCCGCTCGATGAGGTCCTCGCCGAGGGCTGAGTCAGGGCAGCACGGTCGCGCCCATGCCCAGGATCGTGCGGAACTCCGCGGCCGTCACCCGCGTTACGCTGAGCCGGTTGCGCGTGAGCATCTGCATCGCGGCGAGGGATTTGCGCCCGCGCACGGCGTCGAGCGACAC
>JBILLI010000703.1:0-4083 GCA_044376155.1 Polyangiales bacterium | reverse complement strand
CCGCGTGGCTGGGCCACGCAAGGGAGGAGCAACGTCGCTGCGCGCCGCGGATCCGCTCGCATTCCGGACCTGGCTTGTGACTCGCGACACTAGCCTGCGGCGGCCCGCCGACCGCGCAGCTCACGCACGGCCTCATCGCGCTCGGCCTTCGAGAGCGCGGCGATGTGCGGAAAGACCAGCGTCTCCTCGTCACGCAGGTGGGTCTCGAAGGCGTCGCGCAGCTCGATCGAGGGGTCGACCAGCGCCAGCCGCAGGGCGTCGTCGTCGGGTCGTTCGTGGAGCGCGGCCCACCCGCGCAGCAGCGCATCGATCGCGGCGCTGTGCGCCTGGTGCTCGTCGCCCATGCGCCGCAGGGCCTCATCGAGCTCGGGGGCGCGCCCGCGGAGCCTCCGGGCCACGCTCTCTTCTTCATCGCGCGCATGCAGCGGCAGCGCCTCGGAGAAGTAGCGGATGAGCCGCTCGCAGGTCTCCTCCCGCTGCCGCATCGGCGCGTCGGCCACGGTCGCGAGGGTCACCGCGAGGGTGCTGAACGCACGGATGCGCCGGTGGCAGGCGAGCAGCAACCCCCGGAGGTCGTCGGTGTCGGCGCTCCGACCGAGCGTGTGCAGCATGGCCGTCCTCTATCACTCCCACGATCGTCTGATCGGTGGACGGCGTGCGGGGCCCGCCCCGCCCCCGCGCGGCGACGTGACCGCGGGGATGGCCGCGCTGCGCAGCGGGAGCACGCGCGCATCGCGGACCGAGAACGCCGTTGCCTCGTTCCGCACGCCGATCGTAGAGTGACGGGGAGTATGTTCCGATGGATCTCGCGCGCGGGCGTCTTGATGACCGGGGTCGCCGTATGGAGCGCGTGCATCCCTGCGCCGGTGCTTCGCCCGCGCGACGCCGAGGCCGACCGCGCGACGGCCGCAGACGCCTCAACGGATTCAGGAGTCCACAATCTGGACGCCCCTGAGGTCTCATCGCCCTTTGACGCCACGGAGGGCGCGGTGGTCGACCTCGGCGTCGACATCGCCCTCGCCGAGACCGGGCGGGACGCAGGCGCGTCGGACCTCGGCGAGGACGTCGCGCACACCGACGCCCCCGCGATCGACGCAGGAACCTGCGAAGCCGGGCGCGTGCTTCGCGCGGGCAGTTGCGTGGAGATCGGTCCGGCGCGGCCCACGTGGCCGATGTCGACGCAGACGGTGACGCAGCGGAGGCCGCGGCTGCGGTGGGCGTTCGGCCCCGAGGCCGACGGCGCGCGGGTGGAGGTCTGCCGCGACCGGGGATGTGCGACGCGGGTGGTGAGCTACACCGCCACCGGGACGGAGGGTGCGCCGCCGGATGATCTACCGCCAGGTCCATTGTTCTGGCGCGTGTGGGCGCGTGCGGGGAGCGCCGAGGCGCTGCGTCCGAGCGCGGTGTGGCAGGCGTACGTCCCGTGGCGGAGCGGGAGCGTGCACACCGCGCAGCGCGACACCTTCGACGTGAACGGCGACGGCTACGCGGACCTCGTGGTGGGGGTGCCCGACCGCCGCGAGCTCCGGCTGTACCTCGGGAGCGCGACGGGTCCGCGGAGCGCGGTGGTGTTGACCGATCCGTTCATCGACCCCGCGTCGATGCAGCTCGGTCGCGCGGGAGACGTGAACGGCGACGGTCGGTCGGACCTGTTGGTGCGGGTCTCGTCGTCACGCTGGCGCGTGCTCTATGCGACCGAGGGTGGGTTCGACGTGAACGCTCGCACCGACATCAACCTCACCCCGGTGGATGCATCGGCGACCCTCGACTCGGTCGACGGGGTCGGTGACTTCAACGGCGACGGGTTCACCGACCTGGCGGTGACGTCCACGGCGTCCATGGTGCTGACGACGCGGGTGGGGCTTCATCCCGGCTCGGGCGCGGGTGCCTCGTCGTTCGCCAGCGAGACGCGCGAGATGCTGGCGGCGACCTCCCTCCGCCCCATGGGCGATCTCAACGCCGACGGCTACGAGGATCTTGTGACCGTGGCGGGTGAGTTCGGCCCCATGCCCTCCGCTGGGGTGCGCGTGTACCTCGGGCACAGCACCCGCCTCGCCTGGACCTCGTTTGGGCCGACGGTCGATCCGAGAGTGTTCATCATCCGAGCCGCGGGGCGCAGCGACTTCAACGGCGACGGGTTTCCTGACGCGCTCACCGCGGGCTTCTTCGCGACAGACAGAGTCCCCCTCCTGCTCGGCAGCAGCGTGGGACTTGAGACCTCGCCGCTCTTCGTCGGCCCTGGCGACGGGTCGAGGACCAGCGCAGTCTGCGATGCCGACATCAACGGAGATGGCCTCGCAGATTTCGTCATCGAGGCGAGGAATGCACAGACCGTCAAGGTGTTCCTGAGCGGTCCCTCCGGCCCCGCCCCGACCGCCACCGCCAACATTCCTGTAAGCAGCTTTCAGCGAGGGAACCGCGTGGTGTGCGCTGGTGACGTTGATGGCGATGGCTTTTCCGATGCCCTCATCGTGCAATCCACCGAGACGGGAGATGCGCTGCGACTGCTGCGCGGCGACCGTTCGGGGTCGAACGTTCGGATCGACGCCGCCTTCGCAACGACCGGCGTCGTGACGACCTTCGGTCTGTGAGCGTTGATGCCCTTCCGACGATCCCACGCGGCGCGCGACGAGCCGCTCGCTTCTCTCCTACTGTAGCGTGCCGCGCACTACCCAACTCTGCGGCAGGCAGTTCGTCCCGAGCAGATTGCAGTTCCCGGGGAAAGACAGACTTAGGACGCCGTTGAAGTGGGTGTCATCGGTGAAGTTGCCCTGCAACCGGAAGATCTCCGGACAGCTCCCCTGCACCGGACAGGTGGCGTCGAACGTCCTGCCTGTCGGCGCTGGTCGTTGCTCAAGGGCGCAGTTCGCGCCGTTGATGGTCAAGACACCGCCCGCGGTGCTGAACTGAAACTCGGAGACATCGACCTGCACGGCCAACGAGCCGAGCAACAAGTAGCACGCGTAGTTGATCCTCGGCTCGATGACGAACCGACCGGACCGGACACCCATGCTCATGCACGAGGGGTCTCTCACGTGCGAGCACATCCCCGCGTCACCCTCGACGCAGGTGTCGATGGTGCAGGCCATGCCGTCGTCGCAGTTCACCGGCGTACCCGCCGCGCAGGCGAGCTCGGTGCATCGCTCCGCGCCGTTGCAGCGCAGTCCGTCGTCACAGTCGCGGTCCGAGGAGCACGAGCGCTCGGCGACGCAGCCCATCCCCGCGCGACACACCCGGCCCGCGCCGCACCGCGCGTTCTGCGCGATGTTGATGCACTGCCCTGAGGCGCTGCAGGTGTCCTCGGTGCACTCGAGGCGGTCGTCGCAGTCGGAGGCCATGCGGCAGGTGCCCGGGGTGGTCATCCCGGTGCCGCAGCCCGTGGCGCGGCAGGTCTGCCCGCTCGGACACTCGCTGTCCTGCGGGGTGTTGCGGCAGGTGCCGTCGACCAGGCAGGTGTCACGGGTGCACGCGACGCTGTCGTCGCAGTCGGACACGCGGGCGCACCGTCGCGCGCCCGGGGCCGCGCAGCCCACGCCGACGGTGCAGACCTGGGGCGCGGTGCACATGGCGTTGTCGGTAAGGTGCTCGCAGACCCCGCCCACCACACAGACATCGCGGGTGCAGGCGATGCGGTCATCGCACTGCGCGTTGGAACTGCACGCGGCGGCCCTTCCCGCGTCGCTCCCGAAGCGGGCGGGGGGATCGCCGCTGCACGTCACCGCGAGCAGCGAGAAGAGCGCGAAGAACCGAGGGGACGTTGTTCTCACTGGCGCGCTCCCGTGACCGGAAAGGAACGCGAGGTGCAGCGCAGACTGGCCTCGCAGAAGTTGAAGGTGATGCTCAAGTTGCCCGTGAACTGCGTGGGCATGGTGAATGCGCCCGTCAGGGTGTACTGCCACTGGCAGCCGCCGCGGCTCTCGCTCCCGCTTACCGTGAACATCCCCATCGAGGGCGCCGCGCCGCGCAGCGTGGTGCCCAGGCCGGTCACCTCGACTGCGCTCGTAGAGGCCGTGAGAACGAGGGAGCTCACCGGGCCGAGGCTCCCCGCGCCGCAACTGTACTGAAGCGGCGGCGAAAGCTGGT
>JBILLI010000702.1:0-4087 GCA_044376155.1 Polyangiales bacterium | reverse complement strand
CAACGTCGATGGGCGCGTCGCGCTCGCGGGCCTTGTGCATCGACGAGCGCAGGTCTTTGCCGTCGACGTACTCCATCACGATGAAGCAGCCGTCGTCGGTGCGCAGGAGCTCGTAGACCCGCGCGATGTTCGGGTGCCGCAGAAGACTCGTCAGGCGGTACTCCGCGGCGAGCATGCGCACGAAGGCCGGGTCCGACGCGTACATCTCCAGCACGCGCTTCATCGCGACGAGGTGCTCGACGCCGTCGCGGTCCACCACCCGCGCGCGGTAGACCTCGGCCATGCCGCCGCTGCTGACGCGGTCGAGCACGTGGTAGCGGCCCACCCTGCGCGCCTGACGAATCATCGCGCCGCGACCTCCAGGCGAGGGGCGTCGGCGAGGTCCCAGGGGCCGGCGATGCGCACGTCGTCGTCACACGCGACCGCGAGGTCGGCGGTGGTCGCCCCGCGCTGCGCGGCCGCCGCGACCAGCGCGGTGACGTCCATGCGCACCGGGGCGCGGAGCTGCGCGGACAGGGTGACGCTCACCGTGTCGTCGCCGCGCGGGGTGTCATCGCTGGTGCCCGCCCGCCAGCGGGTCAGCAGCGCCCGCGCGCGCAGGGTCGCGTGCCCTCGCGTCACCGCGCGTGCGTCGGCGCGCAACGACAGCACCGCCCGCGCGATGCCCGGCGACGGACCGAAGGCCCGCAGGTCGAAGCGCAGACGCACGCCGTGCGGCGACAGGGAAATCGCATCACCCATCGAGGGGTCCATGTCGGTCGGCGAGAGCGTGCGAAAGGTGTCAGAGAGCGTGAGGTCCTGCCAGGTCGCGGCCCTGCAGGTGCGACCCGGCGCGCAGGGCGACGCCCCGACACACGCGACGAGGACCACGGGGGCGAGGAGGGCAAAGGGGCGCACGGGCTTCGAGGCTTCTTCGCCCGCGTTGCCCCCTGGGGTCAAGCGCGACGCCACGGGCGCGAGCGTGAGAGTTCGAGGTGGGGCAAGAACGTGCTAGCAACCCGAACCATGAAGCAGTTCCGCGTGATCCTCGCGGCGGTGTGGTTCTCCGCCGCGGGCTGCAAGAACGACCCCCCCGCCCCTCCTGCGCCGCCCGTGGTCGCGACCCCGACGCCGCCCGCGCCCGCCGCGCCGACGCCGCCCGCGCCGATCGCCGCGCAGCCCTCGGGGCCGCGGTCTGAGATGGCCGACCCGCGCTACAAGCTCGTGGTGGAGCTCGCGCCGGGCGCCGCCGCGGCCGACCCCGCGAGCTTCTCCCTCGAGCTGCGCGGGCAGGGCGGCTACCACGTCAATGACCAGTACCCCATCGCCATCGACCTCTCGCCGGAGCGGGCGAGCGCCGAGAAGACCGCGCTGCGACGCGCCGACGCCGCGGAGATCACCCAGGCCGTGGCGCGCTTCAACACCCCGGTTCGCGCGTCGGGGGAGCACCCCACGGTGCGCGGGCGCGTGCGCTTCGCGGTTTGCACCGAGGCGCAGTGCGCGTTCGAGACCCGCGAGTTCGCGGTCGCGCTCTGACCCCACGTCGCACGGACCTTCCCGCGTCATTGACCCCCGGCGCGCGACCGCCGGGGTGTGCGGTGAGACCGCTCACACCCTCTCGCCGTGCAACCGACCGCGCCACGGGGCATCCCATCGGAGCGACCGCGCCACCTGGAGCCCCTGATGCGTGACCTCTCCGCCCTGCTGCTGAACGCTTCCATGGACCACTGCCTCACGGCCATCGCCGACCTCGCGCGGGCCGACGACCTCCTCCCGCACGAGACCGTGCTCCGCCTGCGTCAGCTCTCGGAGTGCGCCCGTGGCGCGTCGTGCCCCGAGGTGGCCTTTGATCCCACGGCGATCCGCCTGCGGTCCATCGACCTCGCGCTGCGCGACCGCCCCGAGGAGCGAGAGCGCTGGCGCGCGGTGGTGCACGCCGAGGTTCGTCGGGTGATCGAAGGGCCGCTGGCGCTGTACAACGCCGCGTAGGTCAGGGAGGCGTCGGCGCGGGGCAGCCGAAGACCGCGCGCAGCCGCGAGCCCCCCGAGGCGGCCTGGAGCACCTGACAGCTCCGCCCGTAGAAGCGAATCTCGACGGGGTTCTCGTCCGACCAGTCCCAGCCGTCGCGTCGGCTGCGGTCGCGGTAGATCGACGCGCCATCGAGCCGCAGGTCGACGAGGTCGCGGTCGGGCGGCGGCGCGTCGAGGAGAAACCTGCACTCCGCGATGCTCGTGGTGATCCCGCGAAACTCCGTGGAGAGTTCCTGCGCCGAGCCCACGGAGTAGTACCGCGGGGAGGACGCGCGAGGGCGCATCCCTGCGACGGCCATGCGCTCCAGCAGCTCCGCGAAGTCTTCGGTGCCGCGGAGGCCCAACACGTAGGTGGGCACGCCCATGCCCGCGGCGTCGGTGATCAGGGTGACCGGGCGCTCGCCATCGAGGCAGTTGATCGCCGCGTTGCTGTTCGTCGCGGGGTTGCAGAGCGGGTCCCGCGGGCCGGTGCAGCGACAGGTCGTCGGGTCGGATCCGAGCACGCAGTTGGGCGCGCCGTCGGTGGCGAGGATGAGGTAGCGCTCGCCCTCGCGGTCGGTCGCGCGGAGGTACCAGGTCGCGGCCGTCTGCAGCGCCGCCGAGGTCGGCGTGCCCCCGCTGGGCCCGGTGCGTCGCAGCGCCTGGAGGATCGCGTCGGCGTTGCCGTAGCGCGGCTCGATCTCCAGCGAGGCATCTACGCGGCAGGCCTGCTCGGCGCTGCCCCCGACGGCGCGGGGGGAGGGGTAGAGCAGCAGTCCGAGCTCCAACGCCTGGTCCACCTGCGGGAGCACGGTGCCGAGGGCGTTGAGCATCGCGTCCCATTTGCTCACGCCCGAGTTGTCGGCCGTGCGGTCGCGCATCGAGCCCGAGCGGTCGATGACCAGGATCGCCGCCGCGCGCCGTCGCTGCAGCGTGGCCACGCTCCCGCCGCAGTCTGGGACGTTCACCGGGATCGCGTCGACCCCGCGAAAGCCGGTGTTGCCCGCGTCGGTGAGGTCGTCGAAGCCGGAGAGTGCCGGCGGGCGGTCGCGGCCCGCGCACCCCAGCGCGAGGGTCAACGCGGCCAGCAGGAGAGAGGTCCTCGCGCGCACCCGTGGAGTGTACCCGACGCGAGGGCGCGCGGCAGCGATCAGCGAACGACGAAGGGCGCGCGCTGCACCATGAAGAAGTACGAGAACACGGCGTGCGAGAGCACCGAGGCCACGAGGCTGCCGCGGACCTTGAAGAGCAAGCCCCACGCGAGCCCCGCGGGGAGCGCGAGCAGCGCGAGGCTGACGCGCCCCGTGGCGAGGTGCGCCAGGGCGTAGAGAAGCGACGCCGCGAGCCACGCGCGGGTGGAGCCGAGTCGGTCCGCGAGGCGGTGCTGCACGCCGCCGCGCCACGCGATCTCCTCCAGCGCGGCGATGAGCAGCACCAGCACCGCGCGCATCGGGCCTCGCGCCCCCGAGGCGCGCGCCCAGGCGATGCAGTTGTCGTCGCGCAGCCACTCCAGCGCCGCCCGCACGCCCGACGCGCCCGGCGGACCCACCCACGACCCCTGCGCGGTGCACACCCGCATCAGCCCGGTGGGCGCCATCACCTCGGTGGAGAAGAAATACGCCCCGAGGAACAGCGGCAGGCTCACCGCGAAGGCCAGGGAGACATCGCCGGGACGCGGGGTCACCGCCGGGCGGAACTCGCCGTCGTCACGGAGCATCCAGAGCGCGACCCCTGCGGCCGCGGCGTATCCGCCGAGGTGGGTCCACCAGAGCGCGGCGGCGCCGAGGCGCCAGGCCAGGGCCGGGAGCAGCGCGCAGAGGACAAGCAGGAGCGAGACCGGGGTCGGCATGACGCCGGGGTTATGCCCTGCGTCGGCGGCGTCTGACCAGCCCGAGCAGCGCACCGACGATCCACCCCGGGGCGCGCGCACCCCCGCGCCCGGCCGCGCATCCGCCCGAGGACGGCGGGGGCGGGGTGACGGTGCCCGCGTCGCGCGCACCCACGGTCGATCCCGCGTCGGGGACCAGCGTCGCGCGGATCACGTTCCATCGCCCGGGACACACCGCGGCGCCGAGCGTGCCCGCGGCGCACGTCGTGGG
>JBILLI010000701.1:0-4088 GCA_044376155.1 Polyangiales bacterium | reverse complement strand
TGTCATCACAGGTCTCTCCCGCGCCGACGAGGCCGTCGCCGCACCGGACCGCGCAGGCGCCCGCGGCGCAGCTCTGGCCGGTAGGGCAGCTCGTCGGCATCATGCTCTGCCCGTCCGCGCTGCAGGTCGAGAGGCTCGTGGCACCGCCGCAGGTCACGCTCATCGGGGTGCAGCGCCATGGCGTGCAGACGCCCGCGCCGAGGCAGGCGGACATCGATGCGCAGGGCATGTTCTGGTATCCCTGTCCGTCGGGCGCGCAAACGCGGCGGGTACCGGGATCGGTGCATGAAGCGGCTCCGGGCGTACAGACCGGCGCCACGACGTCGGTCGGTGTCACGACGTCGGTCGGTGTCACGACGTCGGTCGGTGTCACGACGTCGGTCGGTGTCACGACGTCGGTCGGTGTCACGACGTCGGAACCATCGGGGACGTCTCCTGTGATAGCGTCGATTGCAGCGGCATCACGAACGGCGACTTCGCTCGGAGACGAGCACGCAACCGTGGTTGAGAGAACGCAGATCATCCACCCATGCATCGACTTCATAGCGCGCCTCCAATTCCCACGATGAATCTGTGCGAGTTCCCGTACCCGGCGACCGTCAACGCGGGGGCTGTCCTAGGCCCTGACAGCGCCCTCGCCAGCAGCCAGATTCCTCCAACGGTGCTGAGGACGACGCCCACAGCGCCCACCGACAGTGCAGCGGTGCCCAGCTCATTCGCGCCTCGGGCGGATTGAGCGGCCTCAGCGGTTGGACAGTCAATGCGTTCGCCGAGGATGACGCAGGTGCCGATGGCCTGCTCTCTCGCTCCCCAGAGCACTGCTCCGGCAGCGATACCAGCGATCCCGGTGCCGAAGAGCGTCCATGGGACCCAATGAGGCGTGCCGTCGCTTCGAGGCGCCGGGAGAGTCCGCACCCCGGTCGATGTGGACGAGAGCAGGCGGGGGATCGGCACCTGCGTATGATCGGCCACCACGACCCCCGTGGGATCAGCGTTCGTCTGAGGCGTCGCGACCGCCCGTGAGGGAGGCGGGGCAGATTCCTGCGGGGCCTGGGCATGTACGAGGGTCAGCATTTCACGAAAGACTTCACCCTCCGCAAGAGACACAGTGCGACGAATCGGGACGTAGCCATCGGAGGTGAGCTCGATCGCAGCAGCGCCCGTCGCGAGCACGTGGGGCTGGGCGAGTGGCAGCGTACCCACGTCGGTACCATTGACCCTCAAGACGGCGCCCGGGACGTTCGTCTGGGGGCTGAGTCTCGGGAGATGCTCCACGCACTGGGCACGGGCGTTCTCCACGACGACGCGTTGGGCAATGACCCATTCGTCATTCGCTGTGGTTAGAACGTGGGTCAGGCGCTCGTACGCTTCGCGCCACTGGCGCGCTGCGACGAGCGCGAGGGCCAGAGCCCCTTCCGTTCGGGGCGTAGGGCAGCGCTCGGAGAGGGCGCGCAGGTGCAGCAGGGCGAGCGTGGAATTGCGAGCCGTCAGCCGGTCCGCGCGGTCGAGCTCATGTTCGATCGTTCGTTCACGACACGCGCGGTGCGTGTGTTGGGCGTCGGCGGTTCGCCCGAGACACACCAGCATCGCAAGGGTCGCGCCGCCTGCAATCGTGCGGTTGTGGCGGGGAATGGCATTCAGGCTCGGATGCCCTTGCCCTCGAGCAGCGTCGACCGGGCCAGCCGACAGCAACATTGACGCCGGAGTGCCGGGAGACCGACCAACAGGATCGCAAAGTGTTCTCTCCGTCACCGATATTTGCTCCATACGGATGGAAAAATTGGGCGATAGGTGGCGAGGGTCCCCCTCGTCCTAGGCCCTTTCTGATACACGATCATATGTGATCGTGTCAATCCGGCGAGACACGCGCGAGACGCCTGTTGATGCCCGGCCGCCCCGGAGACTCCCTCGCCCGTCAGGTCGCGCTCCGGATCTCCCACGCCCGCACCGTCCGGCGACTCTCGCAGGATGCCCTCGCCGAGCGCCTGGGGATCGCGACGCGCAACCTCCAACGAATCGAGAGCGGCCAGCAGAACCTCACGCTCGGGACCATCGAACGAATCGCCGCCGCCCTCGGGGCGCCCCCGGGTTCTCTCTTGCCCGGTCCACTCCACCTCCCGCTCCCCGCCCGCCGTCGCCACACTCCGCCCCGGTGTGTCCCGGTGGTCGCGCTGAACGCGACTGCCGGGCTGATACGACACCCACAGAGTGTTGACGTCGATGGGTGGTGGCTGCTCGACGAGGCAGGAGACGGCGACTTCTTCGTGAGTCAGGTCAACGGCACGTCCATGGAGCCCTTGATCCCGCACGGCGCCTACGCCCTCTTCCGAGCTCAGCCTGACGCGGAAGCACTCGACACGGTCTATCTGTGGCAGGTACGGGAGAACGGCGCGCCGGAGGATGGCGGGAGCTTTCTCGTCAAGCGGATCTCAGGCCGCCACGCCCGAATGGACGGCGGGGTCGACGTGACCCTCGCGTCGGTCAACCGGTCGCATCCGCCGATGGTGATTGCGGTGAAGCACGGGGATGAACTCCGCGCGATCGCCCGATTCGTTCGTGTACTGGATTGACCTACTGGCCGGATCCATGACGGTACGAGCGGCGGCAACCGCACGACGCCCACGCGGACCGCTCCTTGACGGGCGCTCCCGTCGAAACCCATCCGAGCGCAACGGGCGCAGGATGCCGCCCATGGACCCCTCCACCGCAGCGGGCCTCGCGGCCATGTTCCCCTTCGCGCTGATGCTCCTGATCCTGCTCGCGCGCTCCGTGCGGCAGATCAACCAGTGGGAGGTGGGGCTGAAATTCTCCCTCGGAAAGTTCGTGGGGCGCATGGAGCCCGGGATCCACCTGATGATCCCGCTGCTCACGTCGATGATGCGCATCGACACGCGCATTCGTAACCGGGACCTCCCCGCGCAGATGGTGATCACCTCCGACAGCGTGACGGTGATGATCGACGCGGTGGTGTACTACCGCGTGGTCGACCCCCAGAAGGCCGCGCTCAACGTCGAGAACTACGAGCTCGCCATCAAGGACCGCGCGAAGGTCGTGCTCCGCGACATCGTCGGCGAGACCACCCTCGACAACGTGCTCGAGCACCGCGAGGAGATCTCCGCGAAGGTCCGCGCCGCGGTGGAGCAGTTCGTCGCGCAGTGGGGCCTGCACGTGGAGCTCATCGCGCTGCAGGACATCCAGCTCCCGCCGGCCATGCTGGAGGTCATCGCCAAGCGCGCCATCGCCGAGCGCGACCGGCAGTACGTGATCATCAAGTCGCAGGCCGACGTCGAGAGCGCGAGGAACTTCGCCGAGGCCGCGCGCATCCTCACCGACTCCCCGGGCGCCATGGAGCTGCGACGCCTCGAAGCCCTCCAGAACCTCACGCACGTCGGCACCAACAAGGTCATCTTCGACCTGGCCAAGCCCTACAGCGACATGCACCAGTCCGCGGCCATGTCGGCCGCCATGGCCGACGACCAGCGCACGGGGGTGCGCGTCGACCACGCCGCCCTCGCGCGGCCGGTGGTGCAGCAGACCGCGGAGCAGATGAACCCCGCGCTCACCGCGACCGTCGCGCGTCAGGGCGGGTGAGCGAGCGGGCCTACATCGATCCGGAGTCTCTGCGCCACAAGGCGATCGAGCGACTCTCGCGCAGCGGTGCGCAGGAGTGGGTGACCCTCGCGCTGACGCACGGCGCGGTCGAGCTCCGCCACGCCGTGACCCGATGGAGCGCCTCGGAGGGGGAGGTCGCCGGGCACGCGGTGTCCCTCGGCGTCGACGCAGGATCGCTCTCGCGCCTCGACGCCGACCCCGACGCGCGCGAGCTCCTGGTGGTCGCGTTGAGCGCGGGCGCCTCGCGGCGGGTGGGAGAGACGGTGACCGACGTCGCCCTCCGCTGGGACGGCACGGTGCTCACCGAGGCGCAGGGCCACGACGGCACCGTCGTCGCAGCCCGCGAGGACACGGGCGACGACGGCACGGTGCGGACGGGAACCGCGGGCATCTCCGCCGTGCACCGGGCGGGGCTGACGACGTGGGACTGGGCGACGCTGCTGAAGCGCGTCTGGGGGTTCGACGCGCTGGCATGC
>JBILLI010000112.1:0-14677 GCA_044376155.1 Polyangiales bacterium | reverse complement strand
CGCGCGGGGCGGATCACCACCGGGCTCATCACTTCACCAGGCGCTTCAGCGCATCGCGCACGAGGTCGGCGAGGGGCTCCCCCGCGCGTGGCGCGAGGTCGGCCGCGACCCGCTCCGCGTCGACGGGCTTGAAGCCCATGTTCACCAGGGTGCTCACCAGCGCCGCGAGGGGCCCGAGGGGCGCCACGGGCGCGCTCACCGCCGGGAGCACCACCGTCACGACACCCGGAGACGACGGGCCGCCCATGGGGAGCGTGGTGACCTTGTCCTTGAGCTCCAACGCGAGGCGCTCGGCGATGCGCTTGCCCACGCCCGGAACGCTCTGGAGCTTCTTCACGTCCCCGCGCAGCACCGTGCCCACCAGCTCCGACGGCGGCAGCGCGCCGAGGATCGACACCGCGATGCGCGGCCCCACCCCGGCCACGTTGTTCAACAGTCGGAACGCCGCGCGGTCGGCCTCGCCCGCGAAGCCGAAGAGGGTGATGGCGTCTTCGCGCACGTGGGTGACCACCGCGAGGGTCACGCGCCCGTCGTCGTCGCGCGGGCAGCGCCCGAGGGTGCCCAGGGGGACCAGCACCTCGTACCCGACGCCGCCCACGTCCACCACCACGAGGCCGTCGGGAGCCTCCGACACCACGCGCCCATGCAGCCGTCCGATCATCCCGCGATGGTAGTCGCACGCCCCCGCCGCGCCCACTCTCTCGTCAGACCGCGCGGGACAGAATACGTCACCACAGAGCCCGACACCCGCGACACGGATGTCAGCGCGGGCCGCGGGGGACATCGCGGCGCGGCTTGTTTCTTCGTGTGGTACGGTGTTCGCGATGCTCCTCCGGCGCGTGATCCCTCTCTGCGCCAGCGCTGTCACCGCGGGGTGTCTCCTCGCCCCGCCGCCGAACCTCCCGGCGCAGGCCGCGGTGACGCCGCCCGTGATCGTGGACCAGCCGGGCCTGACCACGCCGCGGCTGGGCAATCAGATCAACGTGGTGCGGGGAGACTCCATCCCGCAGGTCGCGTTTCGCATCCCGGTCAACGACGACAACGTCGCCGACCGCATCGCGTTTCAGTTCTATGTGAACTCCAACCGCGACTGCGTGGGCGGGCCGTGCATCCCGGTCTTCGCCGAGGAGCGCGCGCCCAACGGCGAGCGCCAGCGGATCATCACGCACTCGCTGAGCTTCAGCACCCTCGGCTGCAACCGCGTCGAGCTGTGGGTCTCGTCTGACTTCGACACGCGCGGGGGCAACTTTCGCGTGCCCGCCCGCGAGGGTGATTTCGACTTCGCCACGTGGTGGGTCTACGTGAAGGCCGCGCCGGGCGCCGGGGGCGTGAACCCCGACGCGGGCGTCGAAGACCCCGCGGAGAATTGCGCCAACCTGGTGCCGCCTTGAGAGGTCTCGCCATGCTTCGACGCTTGCTCTTTCCGATGCTCTCGCTGTGCCTCGCGGTCACCCGCTGCGGGGGTGACTCGGGCGTGGTGGGCCCCGTGACCAACCGCTGCGTGCGCAACGCCGACTGCGCCGAGGGGGTGTGTGACCTCGCCCAGCAGCGGTGCGTGTCCACCGCGCGCCCCGAGGTCTTCTTCGCGCTCGCGCCCGCGGTGGGCACGGCGTCGGTGGCGCGCGTGCCGACCCTCACCTCGGCCCGCACGCTGCGCTCAGGCGACACCCTCGACCTGAGATTTCGTGGGGCGCGAACGGTGTACGGCAGCGTGCGCGCGCCCGGCCCGGCGGGGATGCCCGACGTGGTGGTCCCGGCCACGGTGGAGTTCGTGCCCGCGGGCACCGAGGGGCTGGTCTCGCCCATTCGCGCGGTGGCCAGCGCGGGCTTCAACACCGCGCGGGCCGACGAGTTCGGCGCGCACAACTGGTCCGCCACCCTCGCCGACGGGACCTACGACGTGGTGGTGCGTCCGAGCTCGGCGTTCTACGGTCGCCTGCCGCCGCGCTTCGAGCGGGCCTTCGACGTGCGCAGCGACGCCCTCGTGCAGCGCTTCGACATCGCGTACCCGCGCACCTTCACCCGCTGGTCCGGCGTGGTGCGCGACCGGCTGGGCAACGCCGTGCCCGGGCTCTCGGTGCGCGCGGTGGACCCCGACCGCGACGGCGCGCTGCTCTCCACCGTCGCCAACACCGACGGTGACCCCGCCAACGGGGTCGAGCGCGGGCACTTTCACATCGACCTCGCGCCCGGCGCGCCCGACACCTGGGCCCTGCGCGTGTCGAGCGACGCCAGCCGCGGCGCGTGGCTCAACGTCGAGATCCCCGCCGGCGCCCGCGCGGCCATGGACCCGCGGGACATGCGCCTGGAGCTCAGCTCCCTCGCGGGCCTCCCCGCCGCCGCGGCCCCGGCCAACGGCGCGCCCTGCAACGACTGCGTCGAGGTCATCGCCTCGGTGGAGGGGGCCGGGGGGGTGAGCGCCGGCCGCCCGCTGCGCGACGCCGCGGTCACCTTTCGCGCGCCCGTGACCTTCACCGGGCCCGAGGGCACCCGCGCGTGGTTCGAGTGCCGGGCGACCTCCGAGGCCGACGGCACCGTGCGCGCGTGGCTCGTGCCCGGTGACTACGACGTGATCATCGCCCCGCCCGCGACCGGGTACACCACCTCGGTGCTCCGCGGGTTCCGCGTGCGCAGCGGCGCGGAGCAGCAGCGGGGGCAGGTGTTCACCGTGCGCTCGCGCATCCCCGTGGAGGGCCGCGCGCTCTCGCTCATGGGCGCGCCCGTGGCCAACGCGCACGTCACCGCGGTGCCCTTCCACGACGCCTACGTCTCCCCGCCCTGCCTCGACGACCTCGACATGCGCCTCCTCGCCGCACGCGCCACCGCGTCCGAGACCACCACCAACGCCGACGGGAGCTACCACGTCGACGTCGACCCGGGTCTCTACCGCCTGCTCGTGGTGCCCCTGGAGCGCTCGGGCTACCCCGCCACGCTGGGCCCGCCCATCTGCGTGCGCGCGCAGGTGAACGGCTACGACGTCGCCCTCGACGCCCCCGTGGAGGTCCAGGGCACCGTGCGCGACGCCAACGGCGCCCCCGCGCCGGGCGCCAGCGTCGAGGCGGTGGTGCGCATCCGTGAGGTCGGCGCGCGCGGCGCGGTGGTCCGCGTGGGGCGAACCGCGGCCGACGGCGCGGGCCGCTGGATCCTGCGGCTCCCGAGCAGCACCGTGGTGTCTCCGTAAGGGCTGCGCGGGGTCACCCTCGCGCGCGGGATTCTCCGATCAACCCGCGAAGATTCTGCTACGCAAGGGCCCTCATGCGGACGACCCCTCCCCGCATCCGCGGCCCCTGGCACCATGCGTAACCCCTTGCGCCGCAACGTGATCGCGCTGGTCGTGGCGCTCGCCCCGGCGCGCGCGTCGGCCGACCCGCCGCGGGTGTCCTTCGTCGAGGTCGTTCGTCGCGCGGCGGCGACGCACCCCACGGTGACCTCCGCGCGGCTGGCGATCACCCGCGCGGCGGCGCTCACGGTGCAGTCTCGGGCGCTGCTGCTGCCCACGGTCACGCTCAACGCGACCTACACCCGCCTCGACGACGACCGGCGCTTGAACGACCGGGTGATCCTCGGGGTCGACCAGCTCTCGGCCAACGTGCAGGTCGCCGCACCGCTTTACAACGCCCGCGCGTGGGCCGCGCTGCACCGCGCCGAAGACGCCGTGGACCTCGCCCGCGCCTCCCTCGACGAGGCCCGCCGCGCGTCCTCCGTGGCCGCGGCCCGCGCGTGGCTCACGGTCTCGTCGCAGCACCGCATCGTGGCCACCTCCGAGCGCGCCCTCGCCAACGCCGCGGCCCACCGGGAGTTCGCCGAGACGCGGCTCCAGGGCGGCGTGGGCAACCGCCTCGACGCCGTGCGCGCCGCGCAGGATGCGGCCGCCGTGCGGATGAACCTCGCGGCGCAGCGGGCGGCGCTGGCGCGGGCGCAGGAGTCCCTCGGGGTCATCGCGGGCGCCGACGAGGCCCTCGACGCGGTCGACGACATCGACCCCGCGGCCGTCACCGACCTCCCCGCGGCCCTCACCGCGCTCCCCCGCCGCGCCGACCTGCACGCGCTGGAGGCCCGCGCGCGCAACGCCGAGCGCGCCGTGGACGAGGCGTGGGCCGACCACCTCCCCTCCCTGGGCGCGGTGTTTCAGCCGTTCTACCAGAACCCCGCGTCGCTCACGCAGCCGCTGGTGGGGTGGCAGGCCCAGGCCGTGCTCACCTGGGTGATCTTCGACGGCGGCGCGCGCTACGGGCAGCACGCCGAGCGCCGGGCCGTGCGCGATGAGGCCCACGCGCAGCTCGACGCGGCGCTGCGACAGGCCCGCGCGGAGGTGCGCGGCGCGGTGACCGCGGTGAGCCTCGCCGACGAGCGCGCGGCGGCGGCGCGGGAGGCCGAGTCGCTCGCGCAAGAGGCCGCGACGCTGGCCGATGTCGCGTGGCGCGCGGGGGCCACGGGGAACCTGGAGCTCATCGACGCGCGCCGCCGCGAGCGCGACGCCCGGGCCACCGCGCGCATGGCCGAGGACGACGCCCGGCAGGCCCGCCTCGACGTGCTCATCGCCCTCGGGCGCTTCCCGTAGGCCCTCCCCCCTCGTTTCGGGCATCGACCGCGCGGCCCGGCTTTGCCATGCTTGCGGCCATGGCATCGGGACCGTGGCGCGCGTGGATCCGTCCGGCCCTCTCGCGGGTGTGGTGGTTCTTGCGCACGCGCCAGCCCCCGCGGCGCCTGCGCTTCACCCGCGAGGGCAAGCTCTTCGTGGGGATCACCGTGGGCGTCGGCATCGCCGCGGTGAACACCGGCAACAACCTGCTCTACCTCGTGCTCGGCCTGCTGCTCTCGCTGATCACCCTGAGCGGGGTGCTCTCGGAGATCGCCCTGCGGGGGCTGGAGTTTCGCCGCCGCCTCCCGCGCCGCGCGTACGCGGGCGTGGCCGCGCTGGTGGAGATCGAGGTGTTCAACCGCAAGCGCTACGCCCCGAGCTACTCCATCGAGGTCGAGGACCGCATCGAGGGCCGCCGCACCGACAAGCGCTGTTACTTCCTGAAGGTCAGCGCGGGCGCGCGGCAGACCGCGGCCTACCGCCGCGTGGCGCCGGTGCGCGGCGTGGAGCGCTACGTTTCCCTGCGCGTGGCCACGCGCTTCCCCTTCGGGCTCTTCGAGAAGTGGCGCGAGGTCGACATGCCCGAGGAGCAGCTGGTGTACCCGTCGCCCCTGCGCACCGGCGAGCGCGCGCCGCAAGACACCATCAACGGCGAGCACTTCGCGCGCGAGGAGCGCGGGCAGGGTGAGGTCGACGGCGTGCGTGAGCTCCGCGAGGGCGATCCGCTGCGGGACATCCACTGGCCCAAGACGGCCTCGGCGGGGCGGCCCATCGCGCGGGAGCGTCGGCGCGAGGGCGCGCGGGCGGTGCGGGTGGAGGTGTCGAACCGCGTGGCCCCCCGCGAGGGCGTCGCGGGAGAGCGCGCGCGGCAGGTGGAGGAGGCCATTCGACGCGCGGCCTGGCAGTGCCTCGACGCGCTGCGCGGCGGCGCCCGGGTGAACCTCATCGCGCAGGACCCTGGCCCCGACGGCCTCGGGGCGGTGCACCTGCACCCTGGCGCGGGCTCGGCCGACCGCGCGCTCGCGTTCCTCGCGCGGCTGCCGCCCACCCCGACGCCGCAGGACGAGGCGCGGGCGGCGGAGGTGAGGTCCCCGTGAGGTTCGCGCAGGTGCACAAGGTCGCGGTGTACATCCTCGCGGCGCTGAGCCTCATCGTGCTCGGGGCGGGGGGAGAGCTCCCCGGCGTCAGCGTGGGCGTGATCACCCTGGGGGTGGTCTTGAGCTGGTTCGCCGAGGGCGAGCTGGTGCACTCCGAGCGCTACGCCCGGGGGTGGAACGTCGCGCTGCTGCTGTTCATCGGGCTGCAGCTCGCGCGGGTGACCCTCTTCGGGGTCGACTGGCTCCTCGCGCTGGTGGAGCTCGCGTCGTTCCTGCAGGTGCAGCTCCTGGCGAACCGCCGCTCGGCGCGCAACTACCACCTCATCACCAACGTCGCGCTGGTGCAGCTCATCGCCGCCACGGTGCTCGGCGGCGGGCTCTCCTACGCGCTGTGCTTCGTGGGCTTCGTCATCGTCACGCCCTGGGCCATGACCCTGGGGCACCTCCGCCGCGAGATCGAGGGGAACTACCTCGCCGACGCGCGCGCGGGCCGCGCGGGCGTGCCCATCGACGTCGCGCGCATCCTGCGTTCGCGGCGCGTGGTCGGGGCCGGGCTGCTGGTGGGCTCGTCGCTGCTCTCGGTGCCCATCTTTCTGCTCACCGGCGTGGTGTTTCTGATCTTTCCGCGCATCGGCCTGGGGGTGCTCTCGATTCGGCCGCACGGGGAGAACTCCGTCGCGGGCTTCGGCAGCGAGGTCGACCTCGCGGGGCACGGCACGGTGCGCAACAACACCACCGTGGTGCTGCGCATCCAGCCCGGGGAGCTGCCCGAGAACCCGCCGCCCTTTCGCGCGTTTCGCCTCCGCGGCGCGACCTTCGACACCTACACCGGCCGGGGGTGGACCCGGCGGCAGCACCAGCGCGGCGGCGAGAGCGTGCGCCTCGAGCGCGAAGAGGCCCGCTCGTGGACCACCCGCGCCCCCGCGGACCTCCGGGCCCGCGAGGGCGCCCGCGCCGACCGCGACGAGGCGCTCTACAGCATCATTCGCACGCCCGTGCCGGGCCGCGACGAGGCGCTGCGCGTGGTCCTCGACCCGCTGGAGCCGCCCGTGCTCTTTCTCCCCGAGGGCACCGTCGGCCTCGGCATCGAGGCCCGCTTCGAGAACGGCTTCGCGCGCTTCACCGACGTGAACCTCGACCGCGACGACGGGCTCCGCTACAGCAGCGGCGAGGGCGTCGGGCTGGTGTACACCGCGTACGTCTCCCGCGAGCACCCGCGCGCGCTGCTGCGGCGACCGACCATCGAGCGCTCGCGGCAATTCGCCCGCCGTTATCTTCAGCTCCCCAGCGACCTCTCGCCGCGGGTGCGGGAGCTCGCCGCGCGCATCACCCAGGGCCTCGACGACCCGCAGCGCAAGGCCCAGGCGGTGGAGCGCTACCTCGCGTCGTACCGCTACACCCTGCGGCTGGAGAGCGGCGGCGCCGCGGCGCCCCTCGACGACTTTCTCTTCCGCTCCCGGGCGGGGCACTGCGAGTATTTCTCCTCGGCGATGGCCGTGCTGCTCCGCGCCGCCGACGTGCCCACGCGCAACGTCACGGGCTTTCTCGGCGGCACCTACAACCGCTACGGGCGCTTCTACGCGGTGCTCCAGGGCGACGCGCACTCCTGGGTCGAGGTCTGGGACCCGCGCGTGGGATGGACCACCTGGGACCCCACCCCCGCGGGCGGGCTGGCGCTCAACGACCGCGGGGGGCTCTTCGCCGAGACCGACGCCTTCGTCGAAGCCCTGCGCATGCGCTGGCGCCACTACGTCGTCGGCTACGACCTGACCACCCAGGCCCAGATGGCCCGGAGGCTCTGGCGCTACTTCGACGCCCGCCGCAACCGCACGCAGACCGACCCGGTCCGCCGCGGCGGCCGCGGCCTCGCGGAGCCCCGGGGCGGGGGGATGTCTCTCCGCGCCCTGCGCCCGGTGCTGGCGTGGAGCGTCGGCGCCGCGCTGCTCGTGCTGCTGCTCGCGCAGGTGCGGGCGTGGCGTCGGGCCGCCGGCGCGCCCTCGAACCGCGCGCGCACCCCCGCGCGGAGGCTCGCCCAGGACCTCGCCGCGGCCCTCGACGAGGCCCTCGCCGCCCGGGGCCTCGCGCGCCCGAGCAACCGCTCGCCGCTCGCCTTCGCGAAGGACCTACTCGCCCGCGGCGACCCCATGGGCGCCCTGGCGATGCGCGTGGCCACCCGCCACGCCGCCGCCCGCTACGGCGACGAGCCCTTGTCTCCCAACGAGTTCGATGCGCTCCGCCGCGCGCTGCACGAGGCCCGTGTGGCGGCGCAGAAGACCGCCACCGCCCCGAGAGAGAGTACCGCCCCATGAGCAGCCCGCGCCCTCCGATGGTGCTTGTGATCCTCGACGGCTTCGGCGACCGCGCCGGCCGCGACGCCAACGCCGTGCGCCTCGCGCGCACCCCCAACCTCGACGCCCTCACCGCCCGCTATCCCCACACTCGCATCGGCACCAGCGGCCCCGACGTGGGTCTCCCGCCCGGTCAGATGGGCAACAGCGAGGTGGGGCACATGAACTTCGGCGCGGGCCGCATCGCGATGATGGACATCTCACGCATCGACGCCGC
The DNA here is from genome assembly GCA_044376155.1 of Polyangiales bacterium. Classification (GTDB taxonomy): domain Bacteria; phylum Myxococcota_A; class Polyangia; order Polyangiales; genus JAWKRB01. Next base: position 6,433 of record JBILLI010000112.1, on the reverse strand, counting down.
GGTGGAAGAGGGCTCCCTCGCGCGCAACCCCCGCATCGCCGAGGCGCTCTCCGTCGCCCGCGCGAAGGGCGGCGACCTGCACCTCCTGGGGCTCGTCTCTGACGGCGGCGTGCACAGCTCCCTGGACCACCTCGTCGCCCTCATCGACGCCGCGGCCTCCGCGGGGGTGCGCGTGGTCGTGCACGCCTTTCTCGACGGGCGCGACACGCCCCCGCGCAGCGCGGAGAAGTACCTCCAGCGCCTCGACGAGGCCGTGCAGGGGCGCGGGGTCATCGCGACCCTCTGCGGGCGCTACTGGGCCATGGACCGCGACCAGCGCTGGGAGCGCGTGCAGCGCGCCCACGCGGCCATCACCACGGCGTCTGCACCCCGGGTGGCGACGTGGCGCGAGGCCCTGCGCGCGGCCTACGACGCCGGGCAGAACGACGAGTTCGTGGAGCCCGCGGTGCTCGGCGCGTACGCCGGCGTGCGCGACGGGGTCGACGCCGCGCTGTTCTTCAACTTCCGCCCCGACCGCGCGCGAGAGATCTCCCAGGCGCTCACCGCGGAGACCTTCGCGCACTTCGACCGCGGGGCGTCTCCGCGCTACGCGCACTTCGTCTGCATGACCTCGTACGACCCGCAGCTCGGGCTGCCCGTGGCCTACCCCAAGGAGGTCTTTCCCCAGCTCTTCCCCGAGGTGATCTCCGACGCGGGCCTCGCGCAGTTTCGCTGCGCCGAGACCGAGAAGTACGCGCACGTCACGTACTTCTTCAACGGCGGCCGGGAGTCTCCCTACCCCGGCGAAGACCGGGCGATGGTGCCCTCGCCGCGCGACGTCGCGACCTACGACCTCAAGCCCGAGATGAGCGCCGCGGAGGTCAGCGCGAAGACCTGTGAGGCGATCCGCTCGGGGCGCTACGCCTTCGTGCTGGTGAACTTCGCGAACCCCGACATGGTCGGGCACACGGGCTCGCTCCCCGCGGCGATCACCGCCGTCGAGGCCGTCGACCGCGGCGTGGGCGAGGTCATTCGCGCCACGCTGGAACGCCACGGCACCGCCATCGTCACCGCCGACCACGGCAACTGCGAGACCATGATCGACCCGATCACGGGCGCCCCGCACACCGCGCACACCACCAACCCCGTGCCCCTCTGGCTCGTCTCCGAGGACTTCGCAGACCGCGAGGGCGCGCTGCGCGATGGCGGGCGCATCTGCGACGTCGCCCCCACCATGCTCTCGATCCTGGGCCTCGCGCAGCCCCCGGAGATGACCGGGCGCTCCCTGCTCACCCCGGGCTGAACCCCGCGGACAAGCTACGTCCGTGGGTGCTTGACAGCGGGTCGCGGCGCGGCCACCGTGCTGCGCCATGACGACGAAGACCACGGCCAACGTGCTGCGCGCGGTGACGCAGCGGGTGCTCGACAGCTTCACGGCGCAGGGCGCGCTCTTCACGGCGCTCGACGTGTCCAACGTGGTGAAGAGCACGCTCACCGACGTGCGCCACCGCGACATCGCCCCCCTCGTGCGCGAGATGTTCGAGCGCGGCGCCATGGGGGAGTACACCCAGACGCTGATCGACGTGATGGCCAACGGGTCGACGCCGACGCAGGCGTTTCTCTATCACCTCGCGGAGTACGACGCGTCGCTCTACGACGACGCGCACCGGTCGCAGCTGGCGATCCCGCCGGTGAGCACGAACACCGACAAGAACGACGACCGGTCGCTCACGCAGACCAGCATCGAGGCGCCGGTAAACGTCGGCCGCGACGGCCGCGGGCGCGTGCCCCGGCAGATGCTCTTGAACGCGGGGATCATCGGCGACGCGGTCTTCGCCCTCGCCGACAACGCCCCCGAGCGGGTGACCCTGAGCACCCCCACGGGGATGGAGGACGAGGGCCCCCTGAGCGCGTCGCTGGAGTACGAGCACCCCTCGCTGCTGCACCTCCCGCGGCGGCTGATGAACGTGTTCACCCCGGGCTCGAAGCTCGTCGCGCGCGTCGTGGGCGGGCGGGTCGAAATCGTCGGCGTCTGATCCCTCGGTCTCTCTTTCAACCAACAACGGGTGCGGCGATGAGCGGTAACGGCGGCGTCATCGAAGAAGTGACGCTCAACTGGACGGACCTCACGGGCAAGAAGACCGGCGCGACCTCGCTGGGCTCCAACAAGTTCTACAAGGCCCGGATCACGCAAGAGGCCAGCGGGTACAAGGTCACCTTCAACTACGGGCGCGTGGGCCAGGCGGGGCAGACCATCACGGTCCCCTGCGCGACGCTGGACCAGGCCCGCGCGGAGATGAAGAAGAAGGTCGACGAGAAGGTGGCCAAGGGCTACACGAAGCTCGACATGCGCTCCGAGACCGAGGAGCGCCAGAAGGCCGCGAGCAAGGGCGTCGACGACGTCGCCGCGCCGAAGAAGGCCGCGGCGGTGCGCACCCGGGAGTTCCACCCCGAGGTCGAGAACCTGCTGAAGCTGATCTACAACGCCACGGGCGCGGCGGTGGCCGCGGGCCTCAGCGCGTCGGCGGGCGCGACCAAGGACGCCCCCCTCGGCAACCTGTCCGACAAGCAGCTGGACAAGGGCGCGGACCTTCTCGACAAGGCCGAGGCGCTCGTCAAGGCGAAGGCCACGAAGACGGACCTCGTTGACCTCACCAACGAGTTTCTCTCGAACATCCCGCGCAACATCGACCACGCGCGCAAGCGGGGCAAGCTCGACCTCGACGCCATTCTCTTGAACGCGCAGGAGCGCATCGACGAGCAGCGGAAGTTCATCACCCTGCTCCGGGACGCGTACCTCCAGAAGGACGTCTTCGCCGCCGCCGCGCAGGTCGAGGACCCGGTGGAGGTCTGGTACGACGGCCTCAAGTGCGAGATGGAGTTCCTTGATCCGAAGGGTGACGCCTACAAGCGGGTGAAGCAGCTCTTCGACAAGGGACAGTCTCCGGTGAACTCCAACTTCGCGGGCAAGCTCAAGCTCGGCCGCGCGTGGAAGGTGGAGCAGGTCGGTCGCAAGCAGGCCTTTGACGACTACGTCGAGCGGGTCGCGAAGAAGCCCGGCGCCACGGGGGTGACCCCGGGGTGGCACGGCACCAAGACCGAGAACCTCATGGGTATCTGCAAGACGGGGCTGGTGACGCCCGCGAACCTCCCCAAGGGCGTTCACATCACAGGCCGCGTCTTCGGCCTCGGGATCTACCACACCCCCTGCTGGCCCGACTCGGGGGAGCACACCCTCGACGAGAAGGGGCACAAGTTCACGCGCTACAACGGGGCGTTGAAGAGCATGAACTACACGTCCATTCGCGGGGCGTTCTATCACAACGGGAACACCGCCGATCGCGGGTACATGTTCCTTGAGGAGCTCGCGCTGGGCGTGCCCGAACTCGCACTCGAGGCGTGCTTCAACAAGCCCGCGCCCGACGCGGGGAACGACTACATCTACGCACGCGCGCACAAGCACAAGTCACTGGCCAACGACGAGGTCGTGACCTTCGACGAGAGCGCCTCGCGCCGCACCGCCATCCTCGAAGTGCTCTACAAGTAGCTCCACCCAGAACGACCATGCCGCTCACGCGGTGTGTTACCCAACACCGTCGACCTTGAGGGGTGACGGGTGACCTGACAACGGTCATCGCGGTGGACACGTCGCGATGAGGCGCGGGGATCTCGCTTGACGCAGCGGTCGCGGCAGGCAGATCCTCGGAGGGTCGTTCATGGGGGAGCGGGCGTACATCCATGGATCAGCGGTCGAGGGGGCTCACAACACCCAACAATCCGCGATCGAGGATGTGCGTGTAGATCATGGTGGTCCGCACGTCTTTGTGACCGAGCAGCGTCTGGATCGTGCGAATGTCGGTCCCCGCTTCGAGCAGGTGGGTCGCGAAGCTGTGGCGCAGGGTGTGACAGCCCACGCGGTGAGGGATCTTCGCGGTGTCTGCCGCGTCGCGAACGGCCTTCTGCAGCGCCGACTCGTGAAGGTGATGGAGCACCGGCCGACCGGTCGCCGGATCGCGGCAGGGACGCGACGCCGGGAACACGTACTGCCACGCGAGACTCGTCGCCGCGTAGGGCATCTTCTCGCGGAGGGCGAAGGGGAGGTCGACCTCGCCGCGCCCGGCGTCGAGCTCGGCCGCGTGGCGACGGCGCACGAGGTCGAGCTGTGTGATCAATCCCTCGCGCGTGCGGGTCGGGAGGAGCGCCGCGCGGTCGTGCGCGCCCTTCCCACGCCGCACGGTGATCTGGTGGCGGTCCAGGTCGATGTCCTTCACGCGCAGCGAGAGGGCTTCTTGCAGCCGGAGGCCCGATCCGTAGAGGAGCTCGCCGAGAAGACGGAAGGGGCTGCCGACGGGTCTGGCTCTCGGCCTGACAGCTCGGCCATTCTATGCGGCGCACGGTAGCTCCTCGACGTGGGCAGGTTCGTTGCGCAGCAGGCGGCCCATCGCGGACTCCCAGCGGTCGCTCAGGGCGAGGGCGCGGAGGTGGACGATGTGCTCACCGGTTGCCTCGTGCCACCGCGCACCGGGGCGCTTCATCCGGACTTCGAAGAGGCTCTTGCAAGTCGCTTCGACGTTGCCGCTCCCGATCGGAAGCCCCTGCGCGCGAGCCTCCGCGTAGTGCATCTGCGTACCGTGGTTCTGCAGGTACGTGATCGCCTCGTGGACGGGATGCTCCTCTCCGACGCGCGCCCACTCGTCGTCCCACGCGAGGATCTCTTTGAGGATCTTCTCTGCCGCGCCCGGTCGGTTCAGCAGCTTCAGCTTCCAGCGGCTCACGACCGCCGCGGCCCCCGCCGGGCCAAGGTGAGCGCGGGCGGCAGCGCCGAGCTTCTCGATCGCGTGCCAGACGTCCACGACCTCGTGGACCTCGGTCTCCAGCGTTGCGGGGGTGAGCTGCGCGCGCAGCAACTTCCACAGATCGGCACCCCCATCGCAGAGCAGCACGACCCGCAGGTCGGGTCGCATGGCCCGCAGCGCCAGCACGTCGTCGCACAGGCCCTCGACGAGCGTCGTGACGTCCCCCGCCGGCATCCGCCCGTAGCGGATCGTGTGCAGCGCGCGGCCCTCCGCGTCGTGCAGCGTCACCGTCGCGCACCAGGCCATCCGCCAGACCGCCTGCACGTACCGCTTGGGCGCGTTCTTCGGAGGACGACCCACCGGGCGCGGGCGTGGTTCCTCCATGCGGAGCGAGACCCGGTCGAGCGACACGCTGACGGTCTTGGCTTCGGCGGGCACCTCGAAGGTCTCGATGAGGCGTTGCTCGACCTCGGCGTGGTTGTCCACGAGGCGCTCGCCGACCTGATGGGTGACGCGCTCGAAGGTCGAGCGGTCGTAGGGCAGCCGCCCCATCTGCCGCGCGATCGCGGCGCTCTCGCGGCTGGTGCCCATCTGGACCAGGAACGCCACGGCGGCGGCGGTGTGGGGCATCCACCCGTCGTCCAACAGCCCCGCGCGGCGGGCTACCGGATCGAACGTCGGTCCTGCCTGCGCGCCGCAGGGGCGGTAGAGCGAGCGCATCACCGAGACCGCTCCCGCGGGCGTGTAGACCGTCAGGGGCGAACGCAGCACAAGCCGGTGAGGCACGCCGTCGACGGCGACAAGCGGGGCGTCGAGATCGAGCGCGGCGAGGACCGGGGCGTGAGCGGCGCACTCGATGGCCGCGGTGAGTGCGGTGAACTCCTGCTCCATCACAGCGGTCTCGCAGCATCCCTGCCGCGCCCTCTCCACGCGCGACGCGACCGCACGCAGAAGGGCCTCGATCGGGGCACACAGCAGCTTGAGCTCTTCGGGAATCTGCAGGACGATGGACGACACGGGGCATCCTCGAGTGGGGTTGGGTGGTACCGCCACACTCGCAAGGCTCTGCCCCGCCTTCAACCCGTGCCCAATGACGCGCTCCAAGGCCGAGCTGTCAGGCTGAGAGCCAGACCCGTCAGGGAGCCCTCGGAGTTGTTGGGACTTTGGGACGAGTCGAACCACAAAACTGACTGGCACAAAGCAGTTGAGGAACTCAGAAGTCGGGTAGCAGGCTAACGGCCAGCCGTTGGGCAGTCGCGGATCGGGTCATGCGACTTGTTGAGCTGATTGAAGCGGATATCTACCGCGATGGCGGCTCTTACGGAGCTCGCTTCCTCGCGGACGACGGCGCGGAGTATGGGCTCTGGCTTCAGCGATCAGGCATGCCGGACGCTGCGGGGCTTCACCACCGCTGGCTCTTCGAGTTTCGTGGACCCAAGCTCGCTGACGCGTGCGTGCCGGTGGTGAGCGGTAGCGACGAAGAGGCGGCGATCTTGTCGCGGCTCGACGCTTTCCTGGCGGCACCCTCCGTCCGCGGCACGCAGGACGGCCCTGATTCTCCTTAGGAGCCTACGCAGAATAAACGTGCCGTTTGCGCCGCCGATCCGCGTCGCACTGCGGCGTCGTGATCGCTCGGAATCCATCGAGGATGCCTTCGC